>CALXSB010000031.1 GCA_944391005.1 uncultured Rickettsiales bacterium
AGCATCTGCTAACCTTGATTTATGGAAAGATAAAAAACCATTAGATGATGTTAAAAGAATTAATTCTTATTACAAAAAGCAAATGGGAAACTTTAAAAATGCAAGAATTAAGGGGGATATTTTTGCATTTGAAGCGGATGGGGGCGAAAATAATTACGTTTCAAACCTTGCACCAAAACTTTATAAATTCTTTTTAGATAATAATGTTTTATTAAGGCCATTGGGCAATACAATTTATGTCATGCCCCCATATTGCATAAAAGAAGAAAGCCTTGATAAAATTTTTAGTTTGTTAGAAAAAATTAAATAATAATTTAAAGAAGCTTTTATAAGCTTCTTTTTTATTAATCCGCAGGGAATATGTAGTAATAAAGAATGGCACTTTTGTTGTTTTTTATTCCAATACCTGTAAAATAGGGGAAATATTTAGGGTAAAAACTTCTGTTATCTTTTGTATCAAGCACAAAATAGGTATATTCATTTATTTTAAAATCGGAAGAAACTTTTGGAACATAATAAATTTTTTGAGCATCCCCCAATTTATCTTTATTTATAAATTTGTTCCTTTTTAATTCTTTATCAATGTAGTTTTCATCAATTTCAAAATTTAAAAGCAAAATTTCACCATTATAGGGCATGTCTGAATATTCATAAACCTTTATATTTTTTGCACCTTCAGGAATTTTTGCAGGAAAATGCAAAATTTCTTCTTTGTTTTTTATGTCGCTAAGGGCAATTAGGTAATTTTTGTTTATTGTTATTTTGTTTTCTTTGTAAATTGGATAAATAAAAAATACGCAAACAAAAACAACCGCAACAGTGAACAAAAAGAATGAATATTTTAAAATGTTTTTCATAGAAAACTTCTCTTTTGATAATGGTATAGGTTATGAATAATGCCAGTATAACTTAATAATTTAAAATGGATAAGCTTTTTTGTAAAAATTGGCAAAAAGGTGTATAAGATTTTGAATAAGACAATAAAGCCTTTGGTGTGAAGGAAAGAATCGGGGCATATGTATTAAGAAAGGTTTTTCAGTATCATTATTATAAAAAATATAATGACATAGTGCTTTTTATAAAAATATTTAACCATTTTTTGCTGTTAGGAACGCTTTGATATATAGGAATTAAATAAGAAGATATTGATGATGAGGTTATTTATAAAGGTATGCTTAATTTTTGTACGATATGAGATTTGTATTCTGCTTAGTAATTACTGTATTTAATTTTCTGATAAATATTTAAAAACAACTTCTTGAATTTCTTTTTCAGAAAGAAAATCAACACTGGTCACAGCAGCATAACGACGAAAATATTTTATACACCTTCTGACCAGTTCCGAGCTTATGTTTTCTTTGATTTTATCTTTATACTGTTCTATTGCAAGTAAAATACCGGTTATTATTGTTTTATTACCGCAGAATGGTGTATCAAGAATATCTGCACATATTTGTTGTCCTGTAAATAATATTTTGGTTAAGTGATATGGATCGCCGTGATTTTTATCGTACGTAAGATAGCCAGCCCACCACAGTCTTGAAATTGCATTCATTCTCATAATGTCTTTTTTATTTGAAGAACAGAAAAAGCGTTTTTGGATAGTTTTAACTGTGCCTTCATGTTTATCCTCATCTTCAGGATTTTTTATCCAGCGGGCTATAACATATTTTTTGTATTTTGTATGACATAAATAGGACCATAAATATCCGTTAGTTGCAACTAACGGTGACAACGTTTTTAATGTTTCATATATAAATCTTGTATTAACAATATCCGATTTGTTTTTTTCATCTGTGTTTATATCATTTTTAAAATCCAATTCGCTTGGTAAATTTGCACTGATTGCAGATTCTCCGTAATATGGAATATTTGGTAATAAATCCTTTAACTCTACATCTGATGAAGTATAGAAATCAATGTTATTTTTTATATCTGCAAATAAATTACCATATACTGTTTCATCAAAATATTTTAAATTAGCCATTAATCAATACTCCCTATTTCATTTGAACCGTCAGCTAAACTACTTAGTGCTTCCTCAAAATCAATTAATGCAGTTGAAACGATTTCTCCAAGCAGAGAACTTGCAACCGAAGTAATTGATTTATCTTCAAAAGATAATTTCTTTTCTTCTATTTTACGTTTAATTTGACGGTACCAGCGTTTATCTTCATAAACTGATGGTTTATCAGAGTTTTGTTCATCTGATGCAATATAAAAAAGAGCTTCGGTTAATGCAGGTAAAACTATTGCTGCTGCTAAATATTTATCTAAAACTTTTTGTGATCTTATTTTTATATAAGATTCGTAAGCTCTTTTATTTAAATGTATATTTATTTTTTCTGTATCAGTGTCTAAGATCACATCTACGGATTCTTTTAATTCCTCGTTTTTTATAATCTGAAAAATGGATGCAACGGGTCCTTCCAGTTCACTCGAGTCTAAAGGTAATGAATACCCCGGATGCAGTGCTAATATATCACCTTTTCTTATATTGAAAATTTGAGATTTAAAGAATAACTCATTCAATTCAGCAGGGTGGAAATTTTTAATATTATCTGATGCAATAATATACCCCTCTATTGACATCTTTTTTGCTAAATTGTTCTTATTGATACAGATAAGTAGTTCTCTTTTATTATCAAATTCAAATATTTCACGATAAGGAGTCCCAACGCTTTGAATTTTAATAATTGCTTTTGCCTTTCCTTCTTTTATAAATTCAGCAAGACTACTACATTCAATTTCATATTTGAGGTTTAACCTTAGTAAATCATTATCAATGGAAAAATTTTCCAATATTACATCAAATGTTGAATCGTTATAATCCATATTATTGTTTATTAGTACAGGATTTGGGAAATTATTTAGATTTTTCATTATTCAACTTCCTCCGTAATATCCATATTTATCAACATTTTTTCTTTGTTTTCAAATGTTACAAATATTTCTTTAGCTTCATCTTTTTCGATTACAATAGGTCCGATTTTAGTATTATTACAAAGTGTCGTTTGCTTATCTAGGGTATATTTTTCAACAATAATTTTATCGTTTGAATCGCCCTCGCCTATTGCTGAAAATGCAATATACAAAGAGTTATAATTTTCAGTCGGACACAAAATTATTTTATAGAGACCTGCATTCTGGCTAACGGCAGTTATACGCTGATACTTTATATTAGGATAGGTTGTTAATTTTTTAGTTCCTTTTTGCGGTGAAATACCTTTACTTTTATCTTGATCTGAATCATTATCTCTCTCTACTTTGTTTTGAGGTTTATATTCCGGGAATCTATAATCTGAATCTGAAGAATTATGTATTGAACTGTCGTCATGGACCTCTCTGCCTTCATCAGTTCCGGCTACATCTATGTTTTCATTCATAAATATTTTTTGTAATTTGGGTTTTTCTACTATTTTTATAACCGGTTTTAATTTATCCGTTCCCGGTTTCTTTTCTGACAAATTGCTTAAATCGTCAGGTAAAAATTCCCCTACACCCGAATCAACACTGTCAGAAATTTCTTCACTGTATATGTTCGATATTGAAGATAAAATTTCATTATCGATTTGTTCAATGTACTTTTGCGCTTGCCTTGCTTCTTCTTTATCTTCTATTCTTTTTGCGTCCCATATATTGTGCTTCGGAGGCTCTGTTTTTCTCAAAATTTCATTCAACTGCTCGCCTCTTACAATAATAACTGCTGTAAAATTCTGATAAGTACGCTTACCATGTTCCCAAACTAACATTCCGGAACGTCTGAATTTTGCTATTTTTCTTTTATAATCAGGCTTAGATTTAAGATAAATTTCCAAATCGTTTTCATCAATAATTGTTTTATAAATAACCCCACCTTCAGGAGAAGTTAGTGTTTCATAAAAATTAGAT
>CALXSB010000032.1 GCA_944391005.1 uncultured Rickettsiales bacterium
GAAGTAATTTAAGCAAATTAAACAGAGACACACAAAGATTTCCAAAGAGTAAAAAAGCTCTTGAAGATAGTATTTGGTTGTTGGCTAATAGGGAGTTTGTGGTAGGTATCATTTTTTGACAGTCTCTTTGCTTTATATTAAATATTGATTTTAAAAAAAATAATATTATAGTTTTCACTTAGTAATAAATGGTAGAGATATGGTTGAAAAGATTTTAATTGCTAACAGAGGAGAACCCGCTTGTAGAATTATAAGGACGGAAAAAAAAATGGGTTTAAAAACTATAGCAGTATATTCAGAAGCTGATATGAATTCATTACATGTGCAAATGGCGGATGAAGCTGTTTTATTAGGAGGTCCTCTATCATCTGAAAGTTATTTGGATATTAAAAAAATAGTTAATGCTTGTAAAAAAACCGGTGCTAAATATGTTCATCCAGGCTGGGGATTTTTATCAGAAAATGCAAAATTTGCTCAAGCTTTAGAAAAAGAAGGCGTTATTTTTGTTGGACCATCAGTTGATTCAATAAAAATGATGGGTGATAAAATAAGGTCTAAAAAGCTTGCAAAAAGTGCTGGAGTTAGTATAGTTCCGGGTAATAATAGTGTATTAACAAGTATAAAAGAAGCGGCAGAAATTGCTAAAAAAATTGGTTATCCGGTTATGCTTAAAGCATCAGCTGGCGGTGGTGGTAAAGGTATTAGAGTTGTATATAAAAAAGAAGAATTGCCAATGGCTTTTGAAAGTGTAAAAAATGAAGCAAAAAATAGCTTTGGTGATGACAGAATTTTTATGGAAAAATATATAGAAAATCCACGACATATAGAAATTCAAGTTATTGGAGATAAATTTGGAAATATAGTTTGTTTAGGTGAAAGAGAATGTTCAATTCAAAGAAATCATCAAAAGGTTATTGAAGAATCTCCAAGTCCATTTGTTGATGAAAGAACTAGAAAAAAAATGTATGCTCAGGCAGTAGCTCTATGTAAAAAAGTAGGCTATTACTCAGCTGGAACAATTGAATTCATGATGGATAAGAACAAAGATTTTTATTTTCTTGAAATGAATACAAGACTTCAGGTTGAACATGGAATCACAGAACTTGTCACGGGAGTTGATCTTGTTGAGTTAATGATTAAAGTTGCTATGGATGAAAAACTTCCGTTTAAACAAAAAGATATAAAATTAAACGGATGGGCAATAGAAGCTAGAATTAACGCAGAAGATCCAACAAGAGGATTCTTGCCATCATCTGGAAGAATTAGTAAATATATAGAACCAGAAAGAAGCGAATTTTTGAGAATTGATAGCGGAGTTTATGAGGGCTATACAATTAGCATGTTCTATGATAGTATGATCGCTAAATTAATAGCCTATGGAAAAGACAGAAATGAAGCAATTCAAAGAATGAGAGAAGCTTTAGGAAGCTTTTATATTGATGGTATATCTCATAATATGTCATTTCTTGAGGCAATTATGTATAATGATAGATTTAAAAAAGGAGATATATCTACAAGCTTCATAAAAGAAGAATTTTCAAAAGGCTTTTCCGGATTAACTATCAGCAACAATGATGAAGGCGTTTTAATAGGTGCGGCTGTTTACATGTATATAATGAATGCAATGAGATTACTTAATATAAGCGGCCAAGTTAATTCAAAAAGAGAGCTTGAGGATAAATGGGTTGCTGATTTAAATGGAAATAAATATTTGTGTAATGTTGCAAAAACAGCAAAAGGTTTAAGTGTTGAATATGGAAGCGGTTTCTCATTGGTAGAAACAAGTTGGCAATTTGGAGACAGTATTTTTAGAGGAGAAATCAATGGAAGACCAATAAATGTTAGAATCATTAAAAATGATGGAGTTGGCGGATTCAAACTTCAATTTATGGGATCCGATGTTGATATTTCTATAAGAAGCACTAGAGTTTCTGAACTTGAAAAATATATGCCAATTCAGCAGACCGAGAAAAAAATGACAAAATTAAAAGCTCCAATTACTGGAAAAATTGTTAAATTTTTAGTTCAAGAAGGACAAGAAATAAAAGCTGGAAGCGAACTTGTTATAATAGAAGCTATGAAGATGGAAAATATCATTAGAGCTGATCAAGATGTAAAAATCAAAAAGATAAATTTTACAGATGGTTCGTTAATTGGAGTTGGAGAAGTTTTGATAGAATTTGAAGAATAGCTCAACTATAAAACGGCCCGTAAAAATACGGGCTGTTATTATATTATTTTATAGAATGTTTAACAAAATAAATACTATATTTCTACAATCATATCAAAATCTTTTTGACCATTACAGCATTTATTTTTAATATATTCTTGAAATGAACTAGAATTTTCTTTTTCAACATCTTTATATATATCAACATCTTGAGAATTATTATCTGTGGAATTTATTATAAAACTACCAGAATATGTATTATTTAATAATTTACTTAATGGTTTTGTTATGTGTGCTTCAGAATAATCTTTTTTATAATCTTCTGTATTAATATTTGTATTAGCTTTATTTCTAGTTTTTAATACATACTCATATCTATTGATAAATTCTTCTTCTATTTTAGTAAAATCTACTAAAATATTTTTAAAATATTTATTGCCAGCATTATTGATGATTTCACTTATTTTTGCTCTATTAAGATTAAAAAACTTTTCTTCAATGGTTTGTTTATCATTTTTATTGATTGATAAATTAGTATTAGAACCAAATTCAGGTATTTCACATAATAGTTCAATTATACCTTTTGTATTATGGAGATCAAAAGATTTCGCAACACTATAATTTTCTTCTCCCATTTTACCAAATACATCAAGAGGTTTAAATCTTGAATTATTACTATTATCTATTGGATCAAAATCTATTAATACTAAGCCATTTTTTCCTTTTAATATATTATCATTAGCAATATCACCTAACCCTAACAAATCCGCCGTATAAATTATTTTAGCTAATTCATCTTGTTCTCTTTTATCATTCGGAAGAATGCCAAGTTCTGCTATATATTCATTACCACATTCTTTTGACAAAACTTTTAATATATTTTCACTTTTATCATAATAGGTTAAAATTTCAGGTATATTAATATCCATATATTTTAAAAATTCAAAAGTAATTAGAATTTTCAACAACTTATTTTTTTGAAAGTCATTTGACAGCCTGTATTCTTTTACAAAATAATTATTGTTTTCGTATTGGTATTTTTTAACAGCAGGTTTATAATAGGTTGCTTCTTTAACAATCTCTGATTTACTTAAAAGTATATTATTAGATATATCTCCCATATAGCTCAACAATTTTATTGAGGTGGCTATATTATATAAATAATTTTTCTATATTTCAAGTTTTTTTAAAAAATTATTAAAAATTATAAATTTGACTTATTACTAATTTTATGTTATAATAGGATATATTAATAAAATTAATATATATATGGAAGAAAGAAAAACTATTAGGACTGAAAATAAATTTTTTCAAACTAGATCGTTAGAAAAGCAGGCACGGGAAGCAAATAGTCATGATACATCTATATATTCATATTCTAAATCATCATTTCTTGCTGAAGAAAGCGATGATGACTACAATCTAGAAATGGATTTGCAAAAAATTATGAACGAAAGTAAAAATAAAAATATAGAAAATTATCCAAAAGCATTAAAAGCTTTAGCAAATAAGGTATATAATATTAAACAAAAAAATATTAGTAAAGATACAACAAATAAAAAATCTTGTTCAAACTGGATTAACAAAAAAACTGGCAAACCTTGTATTAAAAATATACCTCTTGAACGTCATTTAGTTAATCAAAATAATAATACAACACAGAGTAATAAAATACTCACAACATTCATATAATAATACTTATTTTTTCAAGCATTTTTTAAAAATAATCTTGACTAAATAAAAATAATATCATATTATATAACATGATGACGGTATGAGTAGCTCAGTTGGTTAGAGTAGCGGATTGTGATCCCGTTGGTCGTGAGTTCGAATCTCATCTCATACCCCATCGCTCAATGCCTCCGTGGTGGAATGGTAGACACGATAGACTCAAAATCTATTGTCGCGAGACGTGTCAGTTCGAGTCTGACCGGAGGTACCATTTAAACTTCAAAAATAAGTCTTCCATAGATTATTATTTAATATATAAGTGTTTATATATAAAATATAATAAATACAATGAAGGATAAAAATATATCAATTACTGATTTAACAAGAATAAGAAAGTTAATATTAACTGTTATTAAAATTTTAGAAGATAATATAAATGATTTTTCAAAAGATAATATAATTTCAGATAAAAATAAAGCAATTATTGATTTTCTATTTGGCAATAAAAGAGATATTGTTTCAATAATAACCAGCCTAACAAATGCACTTGTAAAGGTTATTCCATTAGAGGAAAAAGTTTCAAACGCTCAAATACAAGATGAAGAAAAATTAAGCGATGATGATATTGAAATTCTTAAAAGATATATAGATAAATGTAATTTTGTGTTTAATAAGAAAAATTAGTTATTAAACACAAATAAACTATAAACTAATATTCTATCCTATCTTCCTTTTCTTTCCATTTTTCAAAAGCTTTTATAGCTTCTTCTCTATCTATTTGTTCCATTGGTATAGATCTTTCATCCATTGGTAATGGAATTTCTTTATAAATAAAATCATCATCAAAGTTTATATCAGCAGCATCTTTTCTAGTGTTTCCATAATATATTTTTTTAATACCAGCCCAATAGGCAGCAGATAAGCACATAGGACATGGTTCACAAGATGTATACAATTCACATCCCGTTAAATCAAATGTGCCCAATTTTTTACAAGCTTCTCTTATAACACTAACTTCAGCATGTGCAGTGGGATCGTTAGTGCTTGTAACCTTATTCCAACCTCTAGCAATTATTTCTCCATCTTTAACAATAACGGCACCAAATGGACCGCCGGCATTACTGTCCATACCTTCAATAGAGCACTTAATTGCCTCTTGCATAAATTTTTTCTTATCCATAAATATAAAAAATTATTAAACCCAAAAAATTCTATCTTTTTATTTTTTTAAAATCAATAAATCTTTATTACATATTTATAGTCGTTTAACAAAAAAATATAATCTTATATACGTTAAGCAAAAAAACTAACTATTATTTGATGCAACTTTTAAACATATCTAAATTTTCTTCATAATACATTGATTTTATACCAAATAATCCAAGCATTGAATGAAATATATTATCTTGCGAAAAATTTTCATTAGACTTTTTCTTCAGACAATTCAAATCAAGATTAAATTCTTTTGCAAAACCATCAGAAAACCACATAAAAAAAGCTGGATTTTTTTGATCTATAGGTGCTATTTCAAATGGTGCACTGTGCATGAATATACCGTTTTCACCTAAAGACTGTCCATGATCAGACATAAAAATAAAGGCTACATTATACTTATCTTCATAACTTTTTAATGTATCAATAATTTCTTTTATTAAATAACTTGTATAATAAATTGTATTATCATAGGCGTTAACTATTTCTTCAACAGTGCAATTTTGCAATTCATCATTACACGCAGGTTTAAATTTTTCAAACTCTTTTGGATATCTATTAAAATATAAAGGCCCATGGCTTCCTCTTCCATGTAAAAATATTAAATTATTCTCTTCTTCAAGCTGGTCAATATCACTATCTAATACTTTTAATAATAAATCATCGTATATATTTGTTCCAAAACTTTTAACTAAAGAATTTTTAATTCTTTTACAAACATTTTTACATTTTCCATTATTACTTTTCCAATATATATCAAAGCCAACCTTATCAAAAATATCTATCAATGATTCATATTTAAAACTCTGAGAATAATCAAATTTTTCTCTTGGCAAATGCGAAAAAGTGCATGTTAAACTGGCCGCAGTAAAAGTTGCACATGATTCAAAATTTTTAAAGCTGATTATTTCACCTTTATAATCATTTAAAAATTCGTTTGTTGGTCTTTCATATCCATTCAACGAAAAATTTTTAGCTCTAGCAGATTCTCCAATCATAAAGACTAAAAGATTTTTCTTTTCACTTTTATTAATTCTTGTTAAAGTTGCATCATCGCTTATTCTTATCAAGTTTCTTGCAGTCCAATATATGTCAACTTTAAAAGCTATAAATTCAAATATTGAACCAATATAATTTATTGGAATTATATAGCTGGTTATTCTCTGATTATCCTTTAAAAAAGTTTTACTTTTTTTAAACAAATAACAAGGAGATATCAATAATAATATAGCTATAACAAAACTACAAATAGCAAAAATTTTCTTTCTTTTATAATTGTTAAAATCAATTTCAATATTCCTTGATAAGAAATATATAGGCATACAACCAAAGAAAAAAGTGAATATAAATGGATTTATACTAAAAAATTCAGATGCTTCATTATAGTTAGTTTCTGCAACATTAATTAACATATTAACATCAAATGCTATTCCATAACTCAACATATAGTAATACACTATAGCATTTAAAATTAATATTGTTCCTATAATATATTTAAAACCCTTTTTAAAAGTTATTAAGGAATAAAATAAACAAAGCACAAAATATGTAAATATTGCTATTGGAAACAATAGCAATATACTATTGTAGGTTAAATAATATTTTTTAAAAAGTGGATATGAATATAGTATTAAGCTAAAAGCAGAAAAATAAAATATAAATTGCATAAAAGACAATTTAATTCTTTTATTTAATATCCCATGCATAAGATCAAAAAGTTTCATTTTTTCTCCAAAGTTATTAATATCACATTCTATATTTTACACATCTTAATTACCACATATGGTTTTTTTCCCATATCCAATTGAAAAATATGATTTATAGTTCTATTAACCTCTTTTTCTAAAAACAATTCTTTTTTTTCATTTGAATCAAACCTTGCAGCATCTTCTGGATTTGTCGTTCTATTTAAAGCCGAATTATAACTTTTTGCTATATCTTCTTCAAGAATTTCTTTCATATCTTTTTCCTGATATAAATCATAATTTCCGGCTGTTGTTATAGAAGGCGTATTAACCATTTTATAATTTTTATCAACCATTAAAACAACAAAAATAATTCCAGACTCTGACATCTTTTTTCTTTCATTTATTATGTGGCTTGTTAGAGGAATCATTCTTCTTCCATCAATAGCTATATTTGTAAGGTCTAAATGTTCTATAACCTTGCTTTGTTCCGGATGTTCAGAATCTATTTTTATTAAATCGCCATTTTTGCCTTTAATGACAGTTTTAATTCCACACGATTTTGCTATTCTTTTATGCTCTGACAAATGCATAGCTTCACCATGGGTAGCTATAACCATTTTTGGTTTTACAAGTTTATACATCTCAATTAATTCATCTCTTGTATAATGGCCTGATAAATGAACAAAACTATTTTCAGCTGTTATAATTTTAACATCTTTTTCAGAAAGCTTGTTATATAAATTATAAATATTTTTTTCGTTGCCAGGTATTACGCTTGCAGAGAATATTACCGTATCTCCGCTTGCTAAATGAATATTTTTATGAGTATCATTGGCAAGTTTATTTAACCCAGAAGTTAATTCACCCTGGCATCCAGTTGAAATAATCATCAATTCTTTTTTATCATATTTTCCCAAATCATCTTCAGCTATAAACTCTAAACCTTTAGGAATATAATTCATTTCATTCGCAACTTTTAAAATTCTATAGATTGATCTGCCTACTATGCCAATTTTTCTGCCAACAGATTTTGCTGCTAAAGACAAAGATATAATTCTTGCAATATTTGATGCAAAAATTGCACAGACTATTAGTCCATCTCTATGCTCTTTCATTATTGATTTTAAATTTTTCAATAATTCAGCTTCTGTTTTGCACTTTTCCGTTTTGAATACATTTGTAGACTCGCATACAGCTGCCAATACTTGGCCTTTATTGCCAAGCTCTTTAAGTCTTTTTTTATTTGAAACAGCACCAATAACAGGTTTTTCTTCAAACTTCCAATCTCCTGTATGTAGAATATTCCCTTTTTCTGTTTTAATCAAAATAGCTCTCATTTCAGGAGTAGAATGGGTTAAACCAATAAATTCAATCTCAAATGGTTTTAATTTTAATGGTTCTCCTTCCTTAATTTCAATAATCTTAACCTGATCAGCAAATTCATATTCGCTTAATCTTTCTCTTAAAAAAGTCGCTGTAAATTTTGACGTATAAATAGGTAATTTTAATTCTTCCCACAAATATTGTATCGCACCAATATGGTCTTCATGAATATGAGTCAATAAAATACCGAGGCAATCTTTTATATTTTTCTTTATAAAAGATATATCCGGAACCATTACATCAACACCTGGTATATCATTTGTAAAACCAACGCCCAAATCAACAATTAACCATTTTCCATTATAGTGATATAGATTGCAGTTTAAACCAATTTCTCCACTTCCACCAAGCGGCAAGAACAAAATGTCCTTTTTAAATTTACTTAAATTTATTGTCATACATATAAAAATTATGGGCTTTTTTAAAGCTCTAAAATAATAAAATAAAGGCGTAATGCCCTAATAATGATTAATTAAATAATCAAATTGCTACTTTCGGCAGCAAGAATCTCGTGAAGTAAAACTTCTAAATATCATTATAGACAACTTTTTTTAAAAAACAATTGTTTTATTATGTTTTATATATTTTATTAAAAATTAATTTAATAAATTCTGCGACAAAAATATAGATAATTCTCAAAATATTGTTGAAAATAAAATAAATAAATTTAAAATATGTTCATTATTAATAATTACTACAAATAACTTGGGTAATAAAAACGAATTAAGAATAAATAGAGAAATAAGAGTTCCGGAAGTAAGGTTAATAGATGAAAACGGAAATATGGTAGGCGTTGTGTCAATAAATGAGGCTTTGAAATTAGCATTTGAAGCAGGTTTAGATTTAATAGAAGTATCTCCTAATGCTAATCCAGTTGTATGTAAAATTGCTAGCTATAGCAAGATGAAATACGATGAACAAAAGAAAGCTAACTTAACCAAAAAAAAGCAAAAAGTTGTTGATGTTAAAGAAATAAAAATGTCATTAAATATTGGAGAGGGTGATTTTAACACAAAATTAAAACAAGCTTTAAAATTTTTAGAAAAAGGCGATAAGGTGAAATTCAACTTTATGTTTAGAGGAAGAGAAATTACCTATTCGGATACAGCTCAAGTTATAATAGATAAAATTATAGAAACTTTAGGTGATGCTGCAAAAATAGACGAAAAACCAAAAATGGAAGGTAAAAGACTATTTTTTACATTAGCACCATCAAAATAATTGAAATATAACTAAGATTTATTATATTCAATAAATATAAAAATAGCAATTTAGATAAGGCTCTAAATTGCTATTATAGTATTAAATCTCTTTATTCAATATTTCTAATCCGACAGCTCCTGGAATTAATTTGCCATTAATAACAAACGCTGGTGTTCCCTGCACTCCGTATTTATCAGCTAATTCAAGATCCTTTTTTATCATATCCCCTATTTCTTTGTCTTTATTTTTTAAAGTAATTTTAATAACTTCTATATTTGCATTACTTTGTTGTATAGCATTATAAATTGGATCTTGACTAATTTCAAAATCATTCATTAAAGTATCAAAATATTTAAAATATTTATCTGGTTCTGAGATCAAAATAGCATGTCCAATTTGCGTTGCATATAATGAAGATTGTCCCAAAATTGGAATAGCTTTTAGAACAACTTTTACATCTTTTCTAAGTTTTACCAATTGATCAACAACTTTTGATTCCCTTTTGCAATGTCCACAATTATAATCAAAAAATTCTATAATTTCAATTGTTCCCCCTGGATTTAGAATAGCCAAATTTTTGTTTTCTACTGACATAATCATTATTTAAAGTTGAATATGATACCCATATTATTTTGTTGTATTTAAAAAATCAATTATTATTTATAGTTGTTTATATTTTAATAGGACGATTATTTAATTTTTTAAAATATTGACATTTAGTATTATTTAACTATTGTTATTTACATATAAAAAATATATTATGCAATGAAAAATCCATGGGATATTAATGATAATGACAATGACAATAATATAAAAGATGAAAATTTAAACGATAAAAATAAGACAGATGATAATATAGATAGAAAATCTATTGAAGAACTTACAAGAATCTTATTTAAAAATTTTGATAAAAACAATAAAAAATTAGATAATAGTGATGATATTAGGCATTTAATATTTGTCTTCTTCTCTATAATATTAGCTATATGGCTTTTAACAGGTCTATATAAAGTAAATTCTGATGAAAATGCTGTTGTATTATATTTTGGCAAATATTATGAAACCACAACTCCTGGATTACATTTTTATATTCCGTATCCAATTGGAGAAATAAAAAAAGTTGCCATTACAAGAATTAATAAAGAAGAATTTGGATTTTCTAGCTCTGTCAATGGTAAAAAAACTATAGATGAAGAAAGCTTAATGCTTACCGGTGATGAAAATATTGCAGATATTGATTTTGAGGTTCAATGGAAAATTGAAAATGTAAAAGATTATTTATTTAATATAAAAAATCCACAAAAAACATTAAGAAGTGCGACGGAAAGTGCAATGAGAGAAATAATTGCAAATAGAGATATAGATGATGTATTAGCTGATAAAAAATCAGAAATTGAATTACAGGCAAAAGAATTATTACAAAAAATACTTAATTCTTATAATTCAGGAATTGAAATTATAACTGTTCAATTATTAAGAGCAGATCCTCCAAAAGAAGTAATAGATTCGTTTAGAGATGTTCAAACGGCTAAGGCTGATAAAGAAAGAAAAATAAATGAGGCCGAAGCTTATAAAAACGATATTATGCCAAAGGCTAGAGGTGAAGCGGAAGCTTTAATACAAAGTGCCGAGGCCTATAAAAAATCAGTAATTTCAAATGCTGAAGGTGATACAGCAAGATTTGATAAAATTTACGAACAATATAAGAATAACAAAGATATAACAAAAAAGAGAATATATATAGAAACTATGGAAGATGTTATGAAAAACAACGAAAAGATTATAATAGATAAAAACGCTAGCAATAATCTAATTCAATTGTTAAATGATAAATAAAAAATAATTTCAATATGAAATTTAATATATTATCAATAGGAAAATTTAAGGATATTTCATGTGAAACATTATTCTATGAATATAAGAAACGAATGAATTTTGATATTAATTTAAAAGAACTAGTTCTTAAAAAAAATTATGAAGGTGAAAAATTAAAAGAAGAAGAGGGAAAATTATTATTACAAAATTGCACAACAAATAATTCAAAAATTATTTCATTAGATGAGAGAGGAAAAATTATTACAACTATTGATTTTTGCAATTTAATTACAAATTATCAAAATATGGGAATTGCTGATATTAACTTTATAATAGGCGGTGCTGATGGTTTATCTCAAACTGTTAGGGATAAATCTGACTTTATTTTATCTTTTGGTAAAATGGTATTTCCACATTTATTTGTAAGAGTAATGTTGATTGAACAATTATATAGAGTATATACGCTTCAAAATGGACATCCTTATCATAAATAATTTTATTATAGGTTGTTTATAATAAAATATACATAAAAAATATAGCATTTTAATATTTTGTTTCTATAATGATAATATATTAATTTTTTATAAAGTTATGATCAAAAAAGATTTAACAGATTATATTTTAAAACAATTAGATGATCTTAAAATAGATGACATTGTTGTTGCCGATACTAGAAAAACAAGCTCAATTGCTGATTATGTTATTATAGGCAGCGGAAGATCAGGTAAACATATTGAATCGTCTATGGAAATTTTAAAAACAAACTTAAAAAATAATAAATCTACTAATGGCATGGTTAGTGGCACAGCAAACGATGGATGGATTATACTTGACCTTGGAAATATAATAGTTCATCTTTTTGTTCCAGCTGTTAGAGATATATATAAATTAGAAGAACTTTTTAATCCTAAAAAAATTGATATAGCAGAAAAAACGAAAAATATTGCTAATAATAAAGATAATAAACTTACAAAAACAGAGAAAAAATTATCTTCTACAAAAAAAGAAAAAGTTATAAAAAATAGTATAAAAAGCACAACTAAGAATACTATTAATAAACCAAAAAAAGAAACATTAGATATAAAAAAATAAGGAGAAAATATGAGATGTCCATTTTGTGGAAACGAAGAAACATTAGTAAAAGATAGTAGAATATGTGATGAAGGAGAAGCTATAAAAAGAAGAAGGCTTTGCCCAAATTGTGATGCTAGATTTACAACTATTGAAAAAGTATTAAGAAAAGAAATACAAGTTATAAAAAAGGATGGCAAAAAAACTTTATTTGATAAAGATAAGCTATTCCGTTCAATTTTACATAGTGCAGGAAAAAGATTAGAAGATAAAAAAATAGAAGAAATAGTTAATGATATTTCTAAAAGAATTGAAAGTAGCGGAACTTCAGAAATAAAAAGTTCTTCAATAGGTGAAATGGCAATGGATGCCCTTGAAAGAATTGATAAGGTTGCTTTTATTAGATTTGCTTCTGTTTATATGAGCTTTGAAACTCCGGAAGACTTTAATAACTTTATTAAAAAAATTAATAGTTAATTAATGAAAAAATTTAATAGAAAAATTGAAGATTTTGTCTGCGAAAATTGTGGTGCAAAAATAAAAGGCAATGGATATACAAACCATTGCCCTAAATGTTTATACTCAAAACATGTAGATATTAATCCTGGAGATAGGGCCTGTTTATGTGGTGGTCTTATGAAACCGATTGAAATCTTACAAAAAAATGGAAATTTTATAATATTGCACAAATGCGAAAAATGTGGTTTTGAAAGAAAAAATAAAGTTCAAGAAATTGATGATTATAATAAAATAGTTGAAATTTCGGCTCACAATAACAAAATATAGCTATAAAAAATCTCTTTATTTGATAAAGAGATTTTTTATATTATAAATAATTTTTTATTTATTTGTTTACATTTACTGGTTGAACTGCATTACCATTATTATTTGTATTTGCATTTTGAGTATTAGCCCCATTATTCATATTATTTACAGGAACACCTGTATTTTGTTGTGGCTGAGTATTAGTTGTTGTATTATTTACTGCATTATTGTTTGTTGCATTTTCTTGTGAATTAACTTGATTACTGTTATTTAAATCTGTATTTGATTGATTTACCTCATTAGCATTTGAATTTGGAACAGTTGCAGTTTGTTGAACATTGTTTGTGTTTGTAGTAGAGTTATTTTGTGTCCCATTATTTGCTGCTTGTGGTTGTTGTTCATTATTTTGTGTGTTATTTTGCAATGATGGCTGTTCAGCACTTTCATTTATATCTATATCTTTAGTTTCAAGCAATATTCCAAGAACTGATTTGTTCTGATAGTTTGGATCTGCTTTCTTTTTTTCATTTTGCATATCATTAACTATTTTAATCTCTTCTTGAATTGTCTCTATTGATTTATTATTTAACATATCACCGGTTGCAACTTTTATCATTATATCTGGATTGTCAACCATACCATTTTTAGATACATCACCAACTTTAATTTTTTCAACATAATCCATACCATCTATAACTCTTCCGAAAACAGTATATTGTCCATCTAGTTCTGGGAAAAATTCGCCAGTAACAATAAAGAATTGACTATTTGCACTATTTGGATCAGAAGCTCTTGCCATAGATAAAGTGCCTTTTGTGTGATGTTCATCATTAAATTCTGCATAAAGCTTGCCCAATCTACTTCCACCTCTTCCAGTTCCAGTTGGATCTCCAGTTTGTGCCATAAATCCGTCTATAACTCTATGAAATTTTAAACCATCATAAAAACCTTCTTGAGTTAAAGTTCTAATTCTTTGAACATGTAATGGAGCTTTTGTTGGGAATAATTCTGCAATTACAACACCATCTTTTAGTTCTATATAAAGAACATTTTTAGGATCTGGTTCATTATTGTTTGCTACATTTTCTACATTATTGACTACATTGCCATTTGTTGTGCTAGTTGCATTCATATTAGCATTTTGCTGTTGTGTATTTTGAGTATTTTGTGAAGCATTTGTAGAATTATTTGTTTGTGTAGCATTTGTAGCATTATTACTTTGAGTATTTAATTGCACTTCTGCAGCATTTATATTGAGTGAAATCAAAGTGAATATAAATATTGAAAATAAAAAACTTTTCTTAAACATTTTCTTAGTGGTTATTTTTAATAATTCTATACTAAAAAACACAAATAAAAAATCAAGTGTTATTTAATTATAATTTTTCTTGAAAAAAATAAAGTTATTATTAAACTTAAATCATTACTAATTTTTATAAAAATAAAATAATATGAAGATGGATTGTTTTAAGGATATGCCTTGTAATTTAAAATTTGCTTATGCTTTAATAGCTTTGCTTTTTGTTTTAACTGTATTTAATTTAGCTAAAATTGAAAAAACTCAAGTTTCAACTAGCTTATCAAGTTCTGATATTGAACTTTGGATCAATGAGCATCCTGAAGTTATTTTAGAATCTGTAAACAGATTTGCTATAAAACAACAGGAAGAAATGATTAGACAACAAAGAGCTCAATCTTCTGAAAACATCAAGAATTTTGATAAGGAATTAAAAGACACTAAATATGCTGGTGTTTTAAATCCAAAAGGAACTATTGAAATTGTTGAGTTTTATGATTATAACTGCGGTTATTGTAAGCTTGCAGCTAAAAACGTTGATCAATTAGCACAAAAAAGAAAAGATGTTAAAGTTATCTTAAGAAATATACCAATTTTAAGTCAAGCTTCAAGATATGCTGCTGAAGTTGGTATGGCTATATTAATTGAAGATCCTGCTAAATACCCAGATTATCATAAAGCTTTAATGGAAGGTTCAGCAAGAAATAAAGACGGTGTTGCTAAAGCTGTTTCTTCAATAGGTTTGAACATGTCTAAAATTGAAAAAGTTTTAGATAAAAACAAAAAAGAAATTGATGCAGCTATTCAAAGCAATATGGATTTAGCTAACAAAATTGGTATCAATGGAACTCCTGCATTTATAGTTAATGGTGAATTAATCCCTGGAGCTGTTGATGCTCAAACATTAGAAAATATGTTAGAAAAATAGTTAAATAATAAATATATTCTAATATTTTAATCCATCAGAAATGATGGATTTTTTATTATATTAACTATTGACTTATTATCAAAAAAGATGAAAATATTATATAGTAAGAATAATTAAATTATATTATGAAATTGGAGCTTGTCAAAGTACCAAATCCACTTTTAAAACAAAAATCTCAAAAGGTTGAAAAAGTAGATGATAGTATAAAGCAACTTATTAGTGATATGTTTGAAACAATGTATGCAGATAGTGGAATTGGTCTCGCAGCAATTCAAGTAGGAAAACCATTAAGAATAGTTGTTATTGATATAAGAACAAGGGATGAAGACAAAAAAAATCCTTTAATTTTTATAAATCCAATTATTACGTGGTTTTCAGATAATAAAGAAATGATGGAAGAAGGTTGCTTATCCGTTCCGGGTCAAAGTGCAAAAGTTTTAAGAAGCCTTGAAGTAGAGGTAGAATATAATGATTTAAATATGGATAAAAAAATATTAAAAGCCAATGGAGATTTAGCCCATTGCCTACAGCATGAAATAGATCATACAAATGGAATACTCTATATTGATTATTTGTCTAAATTAAAAAGAGATACATTGATAAAAAAAGTTCAAAAGCTAGAAAAATTAAATAGTTAATTATTTTATTGATATTTTATTTTTTTGTGTAAAACTATAAACAATACAACTTTTAGTTTATATATGAAAAAATTAATTTTAATTTTGTTTATATTATGTTCATGTTCCAATAGAAATACAATTAATCAAAATTTAATTGTTAAAAATTTTGATTTAAATAAATATCTTGGAACATGGTATGAAATAGCGAGATCCGATAATTGGTTTGAAAAAAATCTTATAGATGTCAAGGCAGAATATAGTTTAACGAAAAATGGTAAAGTAAAAGTTGTTAACAGCGGGTTTAATATAAAAAATAAAAAATATAAATCTATAAATGGAGTTGCTTATTTAATAAATAAAGATTTAGGACAACTAAAAGTTTCATTTTTTAGACCTTTTTATTCATATTATAATATAGTTTTGCTAGATAAAAATTATGAATATGTAGTTATTATCGGAAACAATAACGACTATTTATGGATTTTAAGTAGAAACAAAACGATGCCTGATGAACTATATAAAGAAATATTATTAAAAATAAAAAATATGGGCTTTAAAACAGAGAATCTTATAAAAAATTAATATTATCATTATATAAAACATGAATATCAATCAAGATATAATTAAAAAAATATTGATTTTTTCTAATATAAATGTTAAACATTATTTTGGTAAAATTAATATAATATATGAAAAAAGAATTTTTATTTTTAATGTTTTTGTCGCTAAGTGCATGTGCTACTTTTGTTAACAATAAAAAAGATATTTCTATGTGTCCAGTGCCTAATGACACCCCTGAAACCTTGCAAAACGCTTCAAGAAATCTTTTAAAAAATAAGGTTTATTATTCTTTAGGGATTATTGGTCAAGTTGAACCGGTATATTTAAAAGATATGATTTCTGTTTTTCCCGCTAGAATTGATACGGGGGCTGAAACTTCATCTATAGATGCACAAAATATTAAAGAATTTGAAAGAGATGGTGAATCTTGGGTATCTTTTGAAATTAAAAACAGAGATACAAAAGAATCAAAAGTTTTTGAAAAAAAAATATCTAGAAAAACAACAATAAAAAGACAACAGGGCGGTGATGAAAAAAGAATTACAGTTCTTATGGAAATAAAAATGGGCAATCAGTATTTAACAAAAGAATTTACTTTAGCAAACCGTGAAAAGTTTGAATATCAAGTGCTTATAGGTAGGAACATTTTAAATGGATTAGCTGTTGTTGATGTTGGCATTGAAAACAGTCTAAAATAAAATTATAAAATAAAGGGAAAAAATGAAGATAAAAAAACTATCTGTTAGTTGGATTTTGTTTTTATGTTTTATAGCTTCTGTAATTTTTGCTATATTTTCAATATCCTATAAAATGAAAAATTTTGGTTTTTCTATAAATCCAAGTCAAAATGTTGACGTATGGTTAGTTGAGGCTAAAATATCCTATACAGCAACAGATAAGAATGCAAAAATTACGCTTACGGCACCAAATAATGATACAATAATTGGCGATATTGCAAATTCCGATGGATATACTATATACAAACAAGAAATGAAAGATAAAAAAAAGATTTTCTTCATAAAAAAAGATAATAAATTAAATAGCAAAGAAACATTATATTATAGAACTTTACTGCTGCAGGATAATGATTTAAAATATAATTTTGATTATAGTGATGATAAAATTAACGATGTAGAAAAACCTTATTTAAACAACAGTCAGCTTGACTCTGCAAAAAAATTGTTGGATCTTTCTAAACAAATTCAAAATGATAGAGATTTTGTTTCAAACCTTATTGCTATTTTAAATAGAAAACCTGCAATTCCAGAAGTAAATACTTTTATTCCATTAAAAGTTAATCAAAGAGAAATATATAATGTTGTAAAAACATTATTGGCTCTTGAAAATATACCTGTTAGAATGATAAGAGGTGTAAAGTTGATTGAAGGAAAAACTTTTCAGAGGCCGGATTTGCTATTAGAAGCTTATGTTAATGGAAAATGGGTCGTATATAATTTAGATAATGGCAATATTGGCATTCCAAATGATTTTTTAATATTTCAACATGGCGGCGATTCTCTCCTTGATGTTGAAGGCGGAAAAGACTCTGATATTTTATTTTCTGTATTAAAAAACAGATATAATGCTTTATTTTTATCAAAGTATAAAGCTGAATTAAATTCAACAAACGCATCTTTTAAATATTCAATATATAATCTGCCAATTAGAGAACAGAATATATTTAAATTTATGACCGTTTTCCCGTTGGCTATTTTAGCAATAGTAATTTTAAGAAATATAGTAGGCATTAAAACGCTTGGCACATTTACTCCAATGCTGATAGCTATGTCGTTTATTGAAACTGGCATTCTATATGGATTAATAGCATTTATATTTTTAATAGCCATAGGATTATTAATAAGAAGATTATTTTCAAAACTAAATTTACTTTTAGTTCCAAGAATTTCTGCTGTTGTAATTTTAGTTATATTTATGATACAGGCATTAACTGTTGCCAGCTATAATTTAAATATCAGACTAGGACTCTCTTTAATATTCTTTCCTTTAATTATTACGGCATGGATTATAGAAAGATCTTCAATCTTAATGGAGGAAAGTGGTGAAAAAGAAGCTGTAAAACAGAATATAGCAACTCTATTAGTTTCAGTATTGACATATTTAGTTATAAGCAGCGAAACTATGAGATATATTATGTATGTATTTAATGAATTAAATATATGCATTTTATTTTTAGTTATGTTAATTGGAACCTATACAGGCTATAGATTAACGGAATTAACAAGGTTTGTTCCATTAGTTGGTAAAAAAGATAAATAAATATGTTTAATATATTTAAAAGATATAGAGATTTAAAAAGAAATGGCGTATTGGGAATAAACGCCAGAAATTATGACTATATCTTAAAATATAATGATAGACGCTATTTTCCATTGGTTGACAATAAATTAAAAACTAAAGAAGTAGCATTAAACAATGGAATAAATACAACAAAGGTTATAGGTGTTATCAACTATTGCCATGAAATTAAAAATCTATTAAATATGGTTAGAGGCTATAGAGAATTTGTTATAAAGCCTACACAAGGCAGCGGTGGCAAGGGTATTTTAGTAATAAAAAGCTTCACGGATGATAACTTTATAACGGCATCAAACACTTCTTTAACTTTAAAAGACGTTAGTGAACATTGTTTTAACATTTTAAGCGGATTATATAGTTTAGGCGGTCAAAATGATTCCATAATAATAGAAGAGATGATACAATTCACTGATGCATTTAAAAATTATAGTTTTCAAGGTGTGCCAGATTCAAGAATTATTGTATATAAGGGCATACCCGTCATGGCAATGATGAGGCTTTCAACATCAATGTCCAATGGAAAAGCAAATTTACATCAAGGTGCTATAGGAGTTGGAATAGACTTAAAAAATGGTCATGCTTCCCATGCGGTTATGAAAGATAAGCCTATAGAAAAACATCCAGATACAGGTGCAGATCTATCAAGCTTAGTAATACCACAATGGCAAGATCATCTAAAAATAGCCTATGAATCTTGCAGAATAACGCATTTAAATTATATTGGTGCCGATATAGTTCTTGATAAATATAGAGGTGCATTGCTTTTGGAATTAAACGCAAGACCAGGACTCGCTATACAAATAGCAAACAAAATAGGCTTAAAAAAAAGACTTGAAATTGTTGATAAATATTTTGATAAAGCACCAGAATTAACTCCGGAACAAAAATATATATTTATTTGTGAAAATTTTTAATTAATTCAATAAATTTCCCTCATAAATTTTTCACAAAATTACAAATTTTCACTGCAAAAAGACAAAAAATTGTCATAAATTGTAATATTTTGTTAATTTACTTTTATAAAATATAATATATTATATTTCAACAGTTATAAGATGTAAATTTTGGGAGAAATCAAAAATGAATAGAAAATTATTTGGAACCGATGGTATCAGGGGCAGGGCTAATACATTTCCTTTAACTGTTGATATGATTAGCAAAATAGGTATGGCTATTGGTGCTATATTAAAGAGAGAGGGTCATAGAAATAATATTGTAATTGGAAAAGACACAAGATTATCTGGCTATATGATTGAAGATGCCTTGGCGGCCGGTTTAAATGCTATTGGCATTGATGTATTGTTATTAGGGCCAATACCGACGCCAGGTGTTGCAATGCTGACAAAAACAATGAACTGTGATATTGGCATAATGATTTCAGCTTCCCATAATCCATATTATGATAATGGTATAAAATTATTTGACTCCAATGGCGTTAAATTTCCAGATAATATTGAGAAACAAATAGAAGATTGCATTGAAGTAAGCTGTTTTGAAGGCTTTTTGGCAAAAGATGATAAGCTTGGTAGAAGAACAGTATCTGAACATGGCCTATACCAACAAAGATATATTCAATTTTTAAAAAATACTTTTCCTAGAAATTTAACTCTAAATGGATTAAAGATTGCTGTAGATTGTGCAAATGGCGCATCCTATAAAATTACTCCAACAATTTTAGAAGAATTGGGTGCTGAAGTCTTCGTAATTGGCAATCAACCAAATGGCACAAATATTAATAAAGAGTGCGGTTCAACTGATATAAGAGCATTGCAAAAATTGGTTATTGAAAAAGGTGCCGATATGGGCATTGCATTAGACGGAGATGCTGATAGGATTATAATAGTTGACGAAAAAGGCCAAGAAATTGATGGCGATAAAATAATAGCATTAATTGCAACAAAAATGCTTGCTACAAAAGAATTGATGGGAAATACAGTGGTTCTTACTCAAATGTCAAATTTAGGGCTTGAAAAATACTTAAACTCATTAGGATTAGATGTTGTAAGAACACAGGTTGGCGATAGATACGTTGCTGAAGAGATGAGAAAAAATGGCTATAATCTAGGTGGAGAACAATCTGGACATATTATATTGGGAGATTATTCAACAACTGGTGATGGAACTCTCGTTGCTTTACAAGTTTTAACAATATTAGCAAAAGAAAAAGGCAAAAAAATAAGTGAGATTACTAATTTATATGAATCCGTGCCTCAAATGTTAAAAAATGTTGAATATGATAAAACAAAACCTAATCCATTAGATAATAGTAATGTTAAGAATGCTATTGCCCAAGCAGAAAAAGAATTGGAAGGCAATGGCAGACTATTGATTAGAAAATCAGGCACTCAGCCATTAATTAGGGTTATGGCGGAAAGCACTGATCCTAAAATAATGGAAAAGGTTGTTAATGATATTGTTGAACAGATAAAATTAGCTATTTAATATAAAAATGATTTTTATACAATAATATGTATATAAATCTAAAAAACAACAAATACCTTCAATACTTTTCCGGCACTCTTCCGCCAGATAATATTGATTTTATATATTATCAACAAAATCATAATTTTGATAGAGAAACATTAAAGTTTATAGAAGATAATTGGCAAAAAGAAATTATAAAAAACCCCGGTGTATATAATGGCAAATTATATGATATTCTTGATATTATAGTTGATAAAGATAACACAACAATAAATATTGTTTATGATATAATTGATTATAAAACATCAATAGCTACGAAAAAGAAAGAATATAAAGAATTAAATAATAATTATTTTAGCAATCATTTATCTGTTGTTGGTATACTAGAAACAAGTGATAATAAAATTATTATCGGCAGTGATTTAAGTTTTAAAAATAATTTGCAATCTTGGAAATTTCCTGGTGGATTTTTTGATGCAGAAAAGGATAAAACAATAATGGATTGTCTAATAAGAGAATGTGGAGAAGAAATTGGAAAATATACTTTTTTAAATTCAAATATTATCAATATTTCAAAAAACATAAAACATAATTGCACAGTAGTTATATGTCTATGTAATTTAAAAGAAACTAACGAACAGATATTTGAATACAACGAAAAAAATAAAGATAAAATTATTGATAATCATGAAATGCAAGTAATCAAATTCATAGATTTTAAGAAAGAAAAAATAGAAGAAATGTTGAATTGCGAACTAGTTTCTCTATCACCTAGCACAATAATTGGATTGAATAGTATACTTAATATTATATAAAAGTTATATAGTTAATAATATAATATATCAAATTGATAGTTTTTTATTCATAAACACAACAGTTGCATATATTAACCCTAATATTGATATTGAAGCGGTCATGCTGTTAAAATATTGCATAAAAAACCCACTTATTATGCCGGCAAAAATAATTGATGTGCTGCCTACAACTTCTAGCGTCGCATTTGCAGAAATCAATTCATCTTTTTTGTAATTCTCATTAATTATAACTAAACATCCCAAATGAATAAATCCTGTTGAAATGCCTAATAAAAAATACAGAGTAAACATAAGATATGGCGTAAAAATACAGGTTGGTATAAAAAAAATTAGTCCAACTGTTATTAATGTTCCTTTTATTAATAATTTTTCTTTATCTTTTGTTTTATCAAAAAGATAGCCGGTTGGATAGCTAAACAATAACCCGCTCAGACAATAGAGAGATAATAGTAGACCAGCATTTTCATAGGAATAGCCTCTGCTATTAGCATAGATTATCGTGAATATAAAAAGCGTTGTTCCTGTAAATTCTAAAAATATTTTTGATAAAAATACGTAGGGCAATTCTTTTATAAATTTAACCAAATTTAATTGTTTAATAAAATTTATATCTTTATATTCCGTTTTAAGTTTTGAATAGGATATTAGATTTATAATATTTAGAATACCGCACAATATAAATATAAAATAACTTTTTGAACCAGTAAACTTTAATACTATCGGTGCAAGTGCAATGCCGCATAATACTATAATATTCAATATTGCATTCATCTGAGATCTATTTTTGTCTTGAACCATAACATTTAAAACCGAATCTATAAATGTCATAAAAGACATCATGCCGCACCCGAATAAAACTATATAAAATATCCACAAATAATAGTTTACAAAAAACGGCATTAAAAGCAATGTTATTGTATATAGCAATATAGCTATTAAAGACATTTTGTATAATCCAAGCCTATTAACTAGATATGGAACAAAAAACATAAAGCAAATACCGCTTAATCTTCTTATGGAATCTGATAGCCCTATTAAAAAATCACCAACATTGTTTTCTTTTAGTATAATAGAAAATATAGATAATGCAACGCCAACCACTATATAGTAGCTGAATGTTGTTATTGATAAATAAAATAAATTTTTCTTCATATTTTGCCTAAACATATTGATTATTTAAACTTCTTTCTGCCAACAGTGCATTTTGATGTTCAATCGGCGTATGCACCCTTATTATATCAACTTTATTTGCAATTTTTAAAGAAATTGCAAGCGTCTCTGCATCATTAGTTTTTATATTATTGTCAAACATTTTTAAAAACCCTTTTCTTGAATGCCCAATTAATATTTTTAAGCCATACTTTTGAAATTTGTCAATATTTTGCAAAATTTTTAAGTTTTGTATTGGCGTCTTTCCAAAGCCTATGCCCGGATCAAAAATTATTCTATTTTTATCAATATTGTTTTTTTCAATAAGATTTAGTTTTTCATTTAACCATACTTCAATGTCCCCAATATCATTTATAACAATACTTTGAGACGGCGGAATAGAAAGTGAATGGGTCAACACATATTTGACATTTTCATTTTCTTTTAAAAGATTCAGCATCTTTTCATCTGCTAAGCCGCTGACATCATTTATTATATCAAACCCATATTTTATAGCTTTTTTAGCAGTTTCATAGTGATAGGTATCTATACTCAATTTAGGCTTGAAATAGGAAAATTTTCTATTTTTTAAATATTCAAATACAAAACTCAATCTTTTTAATTCTTCTTTATATTTTATTGTCTTAGCCTTTGGATTTGTTGATTCTGCACCAATATCTATAATGCTGACAAACTCTTTTTCCCAACTCTCAAACATTTGTTTAAAAGAATCAAAATTATTGAATTTTCCCCCATCAGAAAAAGAATCTGGAGTTATATTTAAAATTCCCATAAATATTGGCTGGTGTTCACCGCCATAATAACTATTTTTGCCTAACGAATTTGGATAAATAAATGATAATTCATCATTTAAAAAATATCTTTTGTTAAATGCTTCATGTGGAACAATCAGATTTTGTATATTGTATTTGCTAGTTAAATCACTATTTATATAATTTGACAAATAATCTTTTGAAAAATTTATTTTTTCATTTTTATAAAAAAGTATATCTATGTCAATAGGACGAGGCGCCCATTTTTTAGAAAAATCTCTCCCCATTTCAAGCTCAATTTTTTTACAGACAATCAATAATTCTATTGGGGATAATTTTGTATTTGCCTTAATTACGCAATTTAAAAAATACTTATTCCAATCATCAGGCGATCCCTTTAACAAAATAGCCGGCGTTTTATATATAGGCGAACTATCAACAAAAATAACTCCATTTGAATTAAGTTTTTCAACGGCCAACTTAAGATTTTTGCTCCTGTCGCCCAAGTTTGTTCCTAAAGCTAAATATACAAAATTTTTTTCCATATATAATAAATTGTTTCACATGAAAATAGTAATAAATTTATAGAAAAATTCAAGAAAATTATCTATTTTTAATATCAATATATTTATCTTAAGTAAATTTACTTTAATTAGATTGACACAGTTTATTATTAATTTTAAAACTTAGATATTTTTTCTTGACTTTATAAAATAAAACTTTTAAACTAAAAATCGTTGCCGTAATAGCTCAGCTGGTAGAGCAACTGACTTGTAATCAGTAGGTCCAGGGTTCAAGTCCTTGTTACGGCACCATTCTAAACAAAAATTAATCGCATACAGTAGACATCAGTTGTTATTAATATAGTAAAATATATTAATATTTGAAGTAATTAACTCCAACTGATTCTCTTACTTCATGAAGTGTATTTGAAGCTTTTTCTCTAGCTTTTTCATTTCCACTTTTAACTATTTTAATAACTTCATCCATATTATTTTCATATTCTTTTCTAACTTTTTGAAAAGGCTCAAGTTTTGCAACTATTAAATCTATAAGTCGTTTTTTAAGTTTAACATCTCCAAGACCACCTTTCCTATAATGATTTTTTAGTTCTTCTAATTCTTCTTTGTTTGGATCAAAAATGTCTAAGTATGTAAATACAACATTACCCTCAACTTTACCTGGATCTTCAACTCTTATGTGGTTTGGATCCGTATACATGCTCATAACCTTTTGTTTTATCACATCTGGGGTATCTTTAATATATATAGTATTTCCTAATGATTTGCTCATTTTTGCATTACCATCAATACCTATAAGTCTACTAACTTTTGAAAGGACAGCTTCACATTCTTTTAAAACATTTGTGTTATAAATTCTATTAAATCGTCTAACTATTTCATTTGTTTGTTCAATAAGGGGCAATTGATCTTCTCCAACCGGCACAAGCTCAGCCTTAAATGCCGTAATATCTGCGGCCTGACTAACTGGATAACATAAAAAACCCGCTGGCACACTTTCTTCAAAACCTTTTTGTGCAATTTCTGTTTTTATAGTTGGGTTTCTTTCTAATCTTGATACAGTGGTTAAATTTAGATAAAAAGCAAAAAGTTCGGTTAATTCTGGTATTTGCGATTGTATAAAAAGCGTTGTGATTTTTGGATCTATACCAACAGCTAAATTATCTAATATTGTCTCAAAGACATTGTCCTGAATTTTTTTTGGATTTTCAAAATTATCTGTTAATGCCTGCATATCTGCTGACATTATATACATTTCGTAATCATTTTGCAATTTTACTCTATTTTCCAGAGACCCAAAATAATGACCAATGTGTAAAGGTCCTGTTGGTCTTTCGCCAGTTAAAATAATTTTTTTCATACAATTTTAAGAATATAATTCTTCTAAAGAAGATAATCATTGCAATAAAAAAATCAATAGTTTATTTTATTTTAAATATTATAATTAATTTAAATTAATTATAGTGTTGCATATTTTATTAATTTATACCGTGTAGTGCTAGGTCATAATTTAAAAAATCTAAATATAATAAATAAAATTATATTGAAATTTTAAAATATTTGTGCCATTATTCTTCCATTATTAATAATATGCAATTTTTTAAGATGGATCGGAATGCTGAGCAAAATATAGAAAAATTTTATACAACTTATAATACTACAAAAAATGGCTTAACAACAGAAGAAGCACAAAATAGACTTAAAAAATATGGACTAAATGTTTTGCCTGAAGAAAAAATTCCTCCATTGCCTCTGATTTTTATAAAACAATTTGCGGATCCATTAATTTATATTTTAATAGCTGCTGCAGTTATATCTTTTATTGTTGGCGAAGCTATAGACAGTTATTTTATATTTGCAGTTGTAAGCTTTAATGCAATCATTGGAACAATTCAAGAATATTCGGCAAATAAATCGGCTTCATCCTTAAAAAAAATAGTTGAAGTTAAAGCAACAGTTGTTAGAGATGGAAATGAAATAGAAATTCCTGCAAAAGATTTAGTTATTGGCGATATTGTTGTTCTAAAAGAAGGAAGCAAAGTGCCCGCCGATATATTATTAATACGTTCAAAAAATTTTAAAGTTGATGAATCAATGCTAACAGGCGAATCATTGCCGGTTAATAAAGATTATAATTTTGTTCCCGGTCCGGAAGCTTCTATTCAAGATAAGCTAAATGAAGTATTTGCTGGCACAATAGTAATTAAAGGACAAGGATATGGCGTAGTAAAAGCAACAGCACTTAATACAGAAATCGGTAAAATTGCAGACAAAATTACTCAAAAAAGCGATGTAAAATCTCCTCTTGTAGAAAGAATGGAAAATTTTACGGCTAAATTAACAATGGTTATGGGAATATTGATAATTATAATATCAATAATAGCTTTAAGAATGGGGACAAGTTGGAGAGAAACATTGATGATGGCAGCAAGTCTTGGTGTTGCCGCTATTCCGGAAGGCTTGCCTATAGCTATAACCATTTGTCTTGCTATTGGTATGAACAGAATGGCAAAAAAGAATGTTATTGTTAAAAATTTAGTGGCAGTTGAAGCCTTAGGGTCCTGCACTGTTATAGCCTCAGATAAAACTGGAACATTGACAATCAATGAGTTAAATGTTGTTGAAATTATAACTCCAAAAAATGGAATAATATCTTTGATTGAAAAAGTAAAAGATTTTTTACCATTAGAGAAAGAGACAGACTTTGAAAATATGAGTCTTGAGAAAAAAATATTAATGACATTTGTATTGCCTAATGAAGCTAGCGAAAAGGATGGAGAATTTTATGGAGATCCTGTAGATGTAGCTTTTTTGAAAGTTGCTTCTAAAAAAGGATACAGCATAAAACAAATACATAAAAAATATAAAAGACTGCAGCTGTTGCCATATACTTCAGAGACAAAATTTTCTGCAAGCTTTAATCTTGTTGATGGTGATGGCAGTATTTATGCATTTGTTAAAGGTGCTCCTGAGGTTTTAATGGGCATGTGCAAGATGGATTCAGAAACTCAACAGGAAATAAAAGCCAAGCTTGATGATTTAGCAAAAAAAGGATTGAGAGTTTTAGCTGTTGCCTGTGGTGAAATTAATGATAGTTTACCTGATAATGAAGAAGAACTTGACAGCAGCTTAAAGAATTTAGAATTTCTTTCTTTAGTTGCAATGTTGGATCCATTGAGAAAAGAAGCTAAACATGCAGTTAAAAAGTGTCAACAGGCGGGCATTAATGTAGTTATGATTACAGGTGATAATCCTAAAACAGCTTTTGCCATTGCCAGTGAATTGGGATTTGTAAAAAATCAAAAAGAAGTTGTTATTGGAACCGATTTAAAAAAAGCCAGTGAAATTGGTCCAGAAGCTATTGATAAGATTACAAAAACTGCAAAAGTTTACGCCCGTGTTGAACCTACTCAAAAACTTGATATAGTTGAATCTTTAAGAAGAAATGGAAACTTTGTAGCTGTTACAGGTGATGGTGTTAATGACGCACCAGCCTTAAAAAATGCTAATGTCGGCATAGCTATGGGCAAAAAAGGAACAGATATTGCAAGAGAAAGTGCAAATATCATTTTAACAGATGATAATTTTGCATCTATTGTAAAAGGTATAAAAGAAGGAAGGCTGACCTATTCAAATATAAGAAAATTAGTATTTTTCTTAACATCAACAGCTTTTGCTGAAATAGGAATATTTATTTTGTCTATGATATTTAAATTACCATTGCCTTTTATTGCTTTGCAGCTATTATGGATCAATTTAATTACAGAGGGTATTCAAGGTATAGCTTTAGCTATGGAGAAAGAGGAGGGAAATGAAATGAGACTACCTCCAAGAGACCCGAAAGAGCCAATATTTAACCATGTAATGCTAACAAGAATTATAATTACATCCCTCGTAATGATTTTTGGATGTTTCTTCGTATATAAATACTTTTTAGAAACAACAAATGACATTGTTATGGCAAGAAGCACAACAATATTTTTAATGATTCTATTTCAAAATATGCAGATATTCAATGCAAGGTCAGAAACTCAATCATTATTTAAACAAAGTTTCTTTAAAAATCCTTTTTTATTTATATCAATTGGTATTGTAACTTTAGTGCATATAATAGCTTCCTATATTCCTGCTTTTGATTTATTTTTAAAAATAGATCCATTGAGTTGGAAGGAACTTTCAATTATATTGCCTATTGCTTTATTAATAATAGTTGTAATGGAATTTGAAAAAATAATAAGGAAATTTTTAAAAAAACATAAAAGCAAAATTTAATTAATAAGCAATAAAAATTGCTTGAATTTATAAATACAAGTTATAAATCTAAAATAGAGGTCTTGTATATTATTATAGTTTTTGGGAGTTTTTATGCTAAACATTTTATTGTTTATTTCTAATATTTTTGATAAAATATTTTCTTTTGAAATTTTTGGATTTCCTCTTTTAGTTATATGGTTAGTTGCAGCAGCATTATTTTTATCATTTAAACTAGCCTTTCCAAATATAAAATATTTTAAACACGGATTAAATGTTGCACTGCATAATAAGTATTATTCTCCAAGCGATCCCGGAGAAATTACACCAAGACAGGCATTATTTACATCTATTTCCGGTTCAATTGGACTAGGTAGTATTGCCGGAATTGCTGTTGCTATTGCAACTGGTGGTCCCGGATCTTTAGTTTGGATGATTATAATGGCATTTTTTAGTATGAATACAGTTTTTGCAGAAGCAACATTATCACAAACCTATAAAAAAATAGAGGCTGACGGCAAAATAAATGGTGGTCCTTTTAGATATTTAAGGTATGGTCTTGAGGATATAGGACATAGAAAATTTGGCACAGTTTTATCTAAATTTTTCAGCTTTATGTTAATTTTTGGCTCATTGGGCAGCGGAATGTTTCAGGTAAATCAAGCTATAAATACTATAACAGATTATCAAGTATTTTCTAATTTTAAAATTATCCTTGGCATAGCATTTGGTATTTTTGCTTTCTATATGTTGTTTAGTGGTGTTAAATCAATTTCAAAAATAATAGAAAAACTTGTTCCACTTATGGCAATTTTATATACAATCTGTGTAATAGTCATCTTAGGATTTAATTTTAATAATTTTATACCATCAATAAAATTAATATTTAAAAGTGCATTCAATTTTAAAGCTGTTTCTGGTGCGTTAATCGGAACAATGGTTGTTGGTATTAAAAGATTTGCATTTTCAAGCGAAGCCGGATTAGGAACAACATCAATAGCACATGCGGTTGCAAAAACAAAAGAACCTGTTAGACAGGCAGCTATAGCAAGTCTAACACCTATGATTACAATGTTTTTTTGTTTTTTAACTGGATTAATTATTGTGATAACAGGAGCGTTTAATACCGATGCAGAGGGTGTTATAATGACAAAAATGGCATTTTTAAGTGTATCACAATGGTTTCCAATACTATTATCAATAATAATAGTTCTTTTTGCACTATCAAACATGTTAAGTTATTCATTCTATGGACAATCAGCATGGAGAAGTTTTTTCAAAAACAAACTGACAATCTTATTTAACTTAATTTATGCCGGTGCAATGTTTGCATCATCCATAGCAGATTTAAATACAATAGTAAAAATCGCGGACACATTTGTATTAAGTATGGCTATACCTAATTTAATAGGTGTATTTATGCTTAGCAGCCTAGTAAAAAGAAAAATAAAGCATTATGATGATAGATTAAAAGCCGGCGTATTTGATAGAAAATACAATATATTTATGAAAATTTGGAATAAATTACTAAATTATTTTCATAATATAAAATTAAAATTCAGAAAATCAGAAGAAGATTAATTCAAAATATAATTAAGCAGTATAAAAACAATACTTATTAATAGTATTGTTTTTGTTATTTGACATATAAAAAATTTATGAATGTGAAGAAAGATATAAAAAACAATATTGGACACGCATATAAACATATAATGTTAATTGATAAAAACAAATTTCAAATATATAAAGGATACAATTTTGATTATTGCGAAAAAAACAAAAAATAAAAATATTCAAACATTCGCTGAAAAAGAATTAGGAAAAAACAATACAGTAAGTAATTCAGAAAATGTAAATAAATTATGCTGATTTTATCAATAAGTTCAATAAAGTTAAAATTTTTGTTGACTTATATTTTATAAAATATAAAATAGTAAACATATGGAATATATTTATTGGGCTGTAGCCAAGTGGTAAGGCAACTGGTTTTGATCCAGTGATGCGATGGTTCGAATCCCTCCAGCCCAGCCATTCTTTTGGAATATGCAAAAAATATAATAAGTTAAAAGCATGTCAGAAAATAATATTAATAAAGAAGATATTTCAAAAGAAAACCTAGAAACAACAAGCAATCTATTAAATAGAATATATACAAAAAATACTGATGATAATATAAAAATTGGTGTATTATTAAAATCAATAGATACTGGTGGTTTTGCATTAATGATACTTATTTTTTCTCTCTTGCTTGTTATTCCTACTCCGCCACCAATTCCAACAATAGCGGGAATTATTGTCATGTTTTTTTCATTTCAAATGTCTATAGGATTACAGGAAGTATGGTTGCCGAAATTCATAACAGAAAAAAGTATTCAAAGAAAAACACTTGCTGTTATAGTTGGAAAATCATCTATTTATTTATATAAGTTAGAAAGATTTACACGCCGAAGACTAACTTTTATGAATTCAACTATTGCTGAAAAAATAATTGGTATAATTATATTTATTTTAGCAGCTATTACACTTACACCAATAATATTTGCAAATTCTGTTCCTGGAACTGCAATAATTTTAATATCTTTTGGACTATTGAATAAAGATGGACTCATTGTAATAATTGGATTTATAGTTGGTTTATTTAGTATATTTGTTGTGTGGGCTATGGTTATATTTGGAGCTTCAATCGTATTAAAAACAATTGATAAATTTTTCTAACAAAAAGTTTAATAATAAACTTGATAATTTTAAAAAAATAATTAGATTATTAAAAAGAATAAGAATCAAATATTTTAATGAATAAAAATTTAAAGAAAAATATCTTAACTTGGTTGTTGATTATATTAGCTTTATTCGTATTTTCTAACATATTAGATATGAGTAATCAAGCTAAAAACGAAATAATATTTTCAGATTTTTTAAATAAAGTTGACACTGGAGAAATTGATAGCGTTGAAATAAGGGGAAGAGAAATATTTGGTAAATTGAATGATGGGCAAACATTTACAACATTATCAACAGAATATCCAGATCTAATAAAAGAATTAAAAGAAAAAGATGTTGCAGTAAAAGTTGTTCCTTTAGTATCAACCACTGAGAAGGTTTTTAGTTATATTTTAAGTGCTTTGCCATTTTTTATATTAATAGTTGTTTGGTTATATTTTATGAAAGGTGCTAGTGGCGGTGCTAGTAGTGCTTTCAAGTTTGGAAAGTCAAAAGCAAAATTATTACAAATGAAAGGCAAGATTATGTTCAAGGACGTAGCCGGTATTGACGAAGCAAAAGAAGAAGTTGAAGAACTTGTTGACTTTTTAAAAAATCCTGAAAAATATACAAAAATTGGTGCTAGAATACCAAGAGGCTGCTTATTAATCGGTGAGCCCGGAACTGGTAAAACATTACTTGCTAGGGCCATAGCTGGAGAAGCCGATGTTCCATTTTTCTTTATTTCCGGATCAGATTTTGTTGAAATGTTTGTAGGTGTTGGTGCCAGCAGAGTTAGAGATATGTTTGAGGAAGCTAAAAAAAACGCACCTTGCTTAATATTTATTGATGAAATTGATGCTGTTGGTAGACACAGAGGTATTGGCATAGGTGGCGGAAATGACGAAAGAGAACAAACTTTAAACCAATTGCTTGTTGAAATGGACGGTTTTGAAGGCAATGAAGGTGTGATTGTTATAGCAGCTACAAATAGACCTGACGTGCTTGATAAAGCTTTAATGAGACCAGGCAGATTTGATAGACAAATTACAGTTAATCTTCCAGATTATAAAGGTAGAGAAGAAATATTAAATGTTCATGCAAAAAAAGTGCAATTAGCATCTGATGTTGATTTAAATGTAGTTGCGAAAGCTACACCAGGCTTTTCAGGTGCAGACCTTGCCAACTTAATAAATGAAGCAGCTTTGTTAACTGCTAGAAACAATAGAAAAAGAATTACAATGGAAGAAATAGAAGAAGCAACAGACAAAATAATCATGGGATTAGCTAGAAAAAATAGACCTATGAAACCTGAAGATAGAAAATTAACAGCCTATCATGAAGCAGGACATACAATAGTCGCCTTAAATTGTAAAAATGTAGATCCACTTCACAAGGTTACAATTATACCTAGAGGAAGAGCCGGTGGTGTTACATCATTCTTACCTGAGGATGATAAAAATTATGAAAACAAAATTCAAATGCTTGAAGAAATTATGGTATCATTTGGTGGAAGAGTTGCTGAAGAAATGATATTAGGACCTGATAAAATCACTGGCGGTGCTAGTTCCGATATAAAACAAGCTACAAAACTGGCAGAAAGAATGGTAACAATGTATGGGTTTAGTGATAAATTAGGACCTGTCAATTACGAAAGAAAAAGAAATGCTGGGGAAACTTATCAACTTGAGGGCAGTTCAGACGCTACTCTTGATCTAATTGATTCCGAAATAAAAAATATTATAGTTGCCCAAAAGAAAAAAACAGAAGAATTATTGAAAAACAAAAAGAAAGATTTAATAACTCTTGCTGAAGCATTGTTAGAATATGAAACACTAGATAGAGATCAAGTTGAAAAAGTATTAAAAGGAGAAAAACTTGATAAAAAAAATGAAGATGTAGACTATAATAATGTAAATTTTTCAATATTTAATCCTTTCTTGCTTGATGAGAAAAACAATAATGAAACAAACAATAATACTAAACAATTAAATAAAGATAATAAGACTTCAAATAAAAAGAAATCATCAAAAGATGAGGATATAAAAGATATTAAAAAAGTTAAAAAAGAAAAGACAACAAAAAAGACAAAAGAAACAAAATAGATATATTTAAAGCTTTATATTAAATTTA
>CALXSB010000033.1 GCA_944391005.1 uncultured Rickettsiales bacterium
CTGTCTGTCTGTCTGTCTGTCTGTCTGTCTGTCTGTCTGTCTGTCTGTCTGTCTGTCTGTCTGTCTGTCTGTCTGTCTGTCTGTCTGTCTGTCTGTCTGTCTGTCTGTCTGTCTGTCTGTCTGTAAAGGATTGTCCACATTTTTGTGTATATGTCAAGTCTTTTTCATCATCACCCTTTCTAAATTTTACAATGTCAAACTGTCTTGGTGTATATTTATCAAGAAAAGTTATAGGCACACCCATTACACCATAATAATCGCATGGTATATCCACAACCTTACTAACTTCTATTGCATCATAATTGTCATATTTTGGATAGTTTGGATTGCTATAATTTGGATCGGCTTTATTCTTTTCCGCTTCTTCGCCTTCACCATAATATTTTTTATATAGTATTAATGGTTCGTTTCGTTTTGATATTTCTAGATTGGTAAACCAACCAACATTTCCAAAATGTTGTTCTTCCATTTTATTATTTATAAACATTTTAACATTATTACAACCTAACCATAATTTATTTTCTTTAATGTGTTTAAATATCTCTTTATAGGTTATAGCATTTTTATTGCCAATAATAAGAAATTTTTTATCATATTTAAACAGCTGTTCCACATACTCTCTAAATAAACTAAATGGCGGATTTGTAATTACTATGTCGCTTTGCTTTAATAGTTCTATACACTTTTTACTTCTGAAATCACCATCACCATCTAGTTCTTTAATTAAACCTTCATTTTTTAATAGCTTTAGTAAATCATAGTTAGATAATGATTTATTTGCATTTTCTGTAAAATGATTTGATAATTTTTGAGACACTGAATTTATATCAATATAATACGATTTTTTTATTTTATCTTCATATTCCTGCGATTGTTCTTTTATCTGCATTAGATCAACTAAATCAATTTGATTTGTTAATGCACCGCTACCTTTTACATAGCCTGTTGCAATTAATCTTTTTAAACCGAAAAAATTAAATTGCATAATGAAATATCGCACAAAATTGCTCCATGCAGGGTCATCACAATTGCAATAAATAGTTTTTCCTTTTAAATGTTCTTTATATTTGATTATTTCTTTTTCAATGTCTGGAAGTTGAGTGTAAAACTCGTCATTTTTTGCTTCTTTTGCTTTATGGAGATTTGAGTTTTTTGTTTTTAAAGTGTTCCTATCCTCTCTCTCTCTCTCTCTCTCTCAATATAATCTCTTTATTATCTATATTTGTAGTATCTTTCATATTATAACCATATGCAATTATTTATTAATTTATCAAAAATATTTTTATTTCCTTTATTACCATATCTTCAACAAAATTCGTCAACATATTTTTGCAAATATTTTTTATATATATGATAAAATTGACCTATCAATTCTCTTTTTATTAAATACCATAAATCTTCAATATAACTTGCATTGAAGCTAATTTCTTTATTTTTATATATCCAATTTTTTAAAAATTCAAGATTAGACTGTTTTACTGTTCTATGAACATAAGAGTTGTCTATTGATTGATATTGTTTAGCCTTATCTGTAATTGGTAAACTATCAGTTTCTATACTGTTATAGATGTGGCTTAATAATGTTTTAGCTGTTGTATCTTTTACATATTCAGTTTTTACTTTGCTTTTTCTTTTCAACATACATACTGGCTTATTACCTAATCTTTTTTGAGCTAAACAATATAAACAAGATTGTTGAGTGGAAAATTGTTTTATTATCTTAAATATGTTCATATTGCAATTATTTGTTTTGATAATTATAGTTCAACACATAAAAATAATAAGTCAAGTGTTAAAGTGTTTTATTGCAGATTTTTTATAGAATAAATGACTGACTACGATGAATATTTTCAAATAACAGCAGTTCTTGGAGAAAGCTTAAATGTTTAGGATGAGTAGGATGAGTATGATGTGGCAATTCCACGTGAATTAAAAACAAATAGAGAAAATGTATTGTTTGTGGACAAACTGGAGGCAATAAAAATTTCAAAATAGACGAATTGCATATGTGTTTTTATTTTTTAATGAACGCAACAATTTCATTATGCTGCCTATTTGTATTAAATAAAAAAATATTGTTGACTTGTTAAAAAAACTTAATATGATTTTGTCCAATATAAATACATAAAAATTCTTATGAACGAGGAAGAGTTAGCTAAATATTGGGATAATAAATGGCAAGAATATACTGAGTCAGATCCGAATCCGTTTGCAGTAAAATTAACTGATTTATATGGTTGTGAAGATAAACCGTGCTTGTTAGAATTGGGCTGCGGTGATGGCAGAGACACTAAACATTTTTTGAAAAATAATTTTGCTGTTTCAACAATTGACATTGCACCGAAATGTGTTGAAAGGATAAAAAATATTTGTGGTGATGCAATAAATGCAAGTTGCCAAGACATAAAAAATTTAAAGTTTGATGACGGTAGTTTTGATATAGTTTATGCACATTTGACTCTGCATTATTTTAATGATGAGGATACAACAAAAATATTTAATAAAATACACAATCTATTGAAAAAGGATGGAGTATTTTTTGTGAAGTGCAAGTCTAATAAGGATAGATTATGCGGCGTTGGAGAAAAAATTGATGACTGCACTTTTTTCAAAGGACATATCAGACACTTTTTCTCGTTGGAATATTTAAATTCAAAGTTAAGTAATTTTGAGATTCTTGAGCTAGATGAGGAAAATAATTCACAATATAATGGATATGACTCGTCTTTTGTGTATGCTATAGCAAAGAAATAGTCTGAAATTAATGGATTAATAATTACTTGCTTTTTATTGAATATTATGCAAATAATATTTTTAAAATAGTTTGACAAATAGCAATCTTAGTTGAAAAATACTATTATTGAAATTTTGTTGTTTTGCTATGCCTTTTTATACGGATTTACATATACATTCTAAATATTCACGAGCTACAAGCAAGAATGGAAATCTTGATGAGCTTGCAATCTGGGCTAGAAAAAAGGGGCTAAATCTTATAGCTACTGGTGATTTTACGCATCCGGCATGGTTTGAGGAAATAAAGGAAAAACTTGTTCCATTGGGTGATGGGACTTTTAAATTGAAAGATGGAGCTAGCGATGTTAAATTTTTGTTGAATGTTGAAATTTCAACTATCTATAAAAAGGGTGATAAAACTAGAAAAGTTCACCATGTTGTTTTTATGCCGAATCTTGAAGCTGCGGAAAAGTTTAGAAATAGACTTTCTGCGATTGGAAATATTAATTCTGACGGGCGTCCTATACTGGGTTTAGATTCAAGAAATTTGCTTGAAATTGTGCTTGAATCAAGCGATGATGCTTTTTTAATTCCAGCACATATTTGGACTCCATGGTTTTCTGCATTGGGTTCTAAATCGGGCTTTAATTCAATAGAAGAATGCTATGATGATTTATCGCCTTATATTTTTGCAGTTGAGACGGGGCTTTCATCTGATCCGGAAATGAATTGGCATGTTTCAAGTTTAGATAAATATAGGCTGGTTTCAAATTCTGACGCCCATTCTCCTGCTAATTTAGCACGCGAGGCTACGGTTTTTGAAAGAGAGCTTGACTATAGCGGCATTATGAACGCTTTAAAAAATGGCGACGGCTATCTTGGAACTATTGAGTTTTTTCCTGAAGAAGGCAAATATCATGAGGATGGACATAGGAAATGCAATGTATGTCTGACGCCTGAGGAAACCGCTAAGGTTGGCGGCATTTGTCCTGTTTGTGGAAAACCGTTGACTATAGGCGTTTTAAATAGGGTTAATGAACTTTCGGATAGAAAAGGCGTTGTTGTGCCTCCGTCAAAGGCTGGCAAGGTTTTTAGTCTTGTGCCGCTGCCTGAAATACTTTCTGAGATTATGCAGGTTGGATCATCAAGTAAATCTGTAGTTGCCGCCTATGAGGATTTAATAAAAAAATTAGGTTCTGAACTAGATATTCTGCAAACTATACCAATTGAGGATATTTCAAAAGCCTATTCATCTTTATTAGGTGAAGGGATTTCGCGTTTGCGTCAAGGCAAGGTTATAAGACAGGCTGGATTTGACGGCGAATATGGTATTATTAGGCTTTTTGATGACAGCGAGCTTGAAAAGTCAAAATTGGGAAGTTTGTTATTTGATATAAAAACGCCCGAGAAAAAGCAAAAATTAAAAACCCATGTTGAAGAATTTGATTTAAAAAACATACTTGACAACGTTTCAAAACAAAATAATGAAAAGCAAAAGTCGTTTGAACTTGACGAATATCAGTCAAGTGTCGTCAACAGTTCATCACACCAACTATTGATTGTTGCGGGTCCTGGTTCTGGAAAGACAACTGTATTGACAAAACGTATAGCAAACATGATATCAAAAAATATAATTTCGGCGGAAAATTGTCTTGCTATAACTTTTACTAGAAGGGCTGCTGACGAAATGCGTAGCAGGTTGAAATATAACATAAATATCCACACTTTTCATTCGCTGTGCTTCTCAATTCTTAAGGAAAATTATGAAGCTGCAGGGCTTAAACCTGACTTTCAAGTATCTGCGGACTCAAAAATTTTAAAAAAGATTGACGATGCTGATGAGGAAGATAATGAAGATTTAAAGGATGGAAAGCTGAATAATGATGATCTTCTCAGTTTTGACGATCTAATAATTTTAGCAGTAAAGCTTCTAAAGGAAAATGAAAATATTGCCAATTTCTACCGTGAAAAATTCAAATATGTATCTGTGGACGAATATCAGGATATTGATGAAAAGCAATATGAACTTATACGTCTCCTAGTTCCGTCAAATGGCAGTATTTGCGTAATAGGCGATCCAAACCAGGCAATTTATGGATTTAGGGGCGGAGATTCTAGGTTTTTTAAAAATTTTGCAAATGATTACCCGGAAGCCAAAACAATCAGCTTAAAGAACAATTACCGTTCAACAGATACAATTGTAAATGCTTCAAACCAAATGATAAATTCCTATAATATCATATCAGCTTTTGACAAACCGCATGAAAAGATTACAATTCATGCTGCAACAACGGAAAAGGCTGAGGCGGAATTTATAGTAAAAACAATAGAAGGTTTAATTGGCGGCCATAATTTCTTTTCAATTGATACTGACAGGGCGTTTAATGAAGAGAACAATTTTTCTTTTTCGGATTTTGCTATTTTATACAGATCATCGTCGCAACTAAAGCCAATAGTTGAAGCACTAAAACGTTCCGGCATGCCATTCGTAAACTTGTCCAACGGCTTGCTTTACGACAATAAAGATGTTAAAAAATTTCTACGCAAACTAAACAAAACAAAATCAATTGTTGAACAGATAGAGAATAAATTTCAAGGCGAAGAATACATTAAACAATACTTAATTAGTTTAGCACAAAAATATACAACAAAAGACGATTTCACGAATCAACTTTCACTATTAAATGAATCAGATATACTTGACAAAAATGCCGACAGAATTTCTTTAATGACTTTACACGCTTCAAAAGGCTTGGAGTTCAAATGTGTATTTATAGCAGGACTTGAGGACGGACTTTTGCCATTCTATCGTGCGGAAGATATTGAGGAGGAAAAACGCTTATTCTATGTTGGCATGACAAGGGCTGAGCAGCTTTTGTATTTGACTCGTGCAGTTAAAAGAAAACAACAAGGAGTTTACAAAACATTGCCAATATCACCATTTTTGAAAAAAATAGAGGAAGACTTAATAAATCTCAGCAGATTTGATAAAAAATTTTCTAAAAAAGAAGAGGACAAACAAATGTCGTTTGATTTTTGAGATTTATAATAGCGAACATTGATGGCGGAGAGGACGAGATTCGAACTCGTGGTAGACTTTCGCCTACACTCGCCTTCCAAGCGAGCACTTTAGACCACTCAGACACCTCTCCATTTGTATCTTTTTAATTATTTATTTAATTAATAAAAAAGTCAAGTTTTTATTAATAATTGAGAGACTGTCAAAAAATGATACCTACCACAAACTCCCTATTAGCCAACAACCAAATACTATCTTCAAGAGCTTTTTTACTCTTTGGAAATCTTTGTGTGTCTCTGTTTAATTTGCTTAAATTACTTC
>CALXSB010000034.1 GCA_944391005.1 uncultured Rickettsiales bacterium
AATCACCACCATGTGAAAAGCCCCTAAACTCACCCCCCTGTGAAGGGGGGTAAGGGGGGTTCCTCTCTCAGTTCCACCATTCTGTAAAGAGAATTTCCACCATTCACCCACCTGTGAAGATCCGCCATATCCACCTCCCCTGTGAAAATTGTATCTCTACCCCCCTGTTAAAGTCTCCTCTCCGCTCCCCTGTCAAGGGTCCCTCTCGGTCCCCCCCCTGTGAAGGGGGGATAGGGGGGTTCTCTCTCGTTCCCCCCCCCCTGTGAAGGGGGGCAAGGGGGGTTCAAAAAACTGTCTTTATATATTTAACACTGCTAATAGATTAATAAGAATAAATAGATAAAGAATATTACTATTATATATAATGGTAATAATAAAAAAGACTTTTATTTATATATAAGATTACAATTATTAATTATTAATTTATGATTAATTTCTTATTTTATAATTTTAAATTATAAATTATTTATTATTTTATTATTGAGTTTTAATTCTTAAATCTTAATTTTTAATATTTTTAATTATTTATTACTTTATTTTTTTACTTTTAATCTTTTAATTTTTTAATTTATTTTTTGATTTTATATTTTCAGTTTTTTAATTTCTTTTTTGATTTTCTGCCAAAGTGTAATTCTAATTTTTAATTTCTTTATTGTATAGTTCACCACAGGTGTAATTCTTAATTCTTAATTCTTAATTTCTTTTGTCAACCCACCGCTGACTTCATTAACATACCAATTATAAACTGAGATAAAAAGTTTATTTTTGATTATCTTATCAACCCACCGTCCCTTCGGGACACCTCCCTTACAAAGGGAGGCGAAGCACCTTACCCCATGTAAAAGCCCCCTCCCAGCCCCCCTGTCAAGGGAGCACTCTATCTCTACACCCTGTCAAGGGGGACAAGGGGATTCTCTCTCGCTCCCCCCCCTGTGAAGGGGGGATAGGGGGGTTCAAAAAACTGTTTTTATATATTCAACACTACCAATACTTTATTTATATAATATTACAATTATAAATTTATAATTAATCTATTATTATTTATTATAAATTAATAATTCTTAATTTTTAACTTTTAATTATTTATTCTTTTATTATTTATCTTTTTTACTTTTAATTTTTTAATTTATTTTTAATTTTTTAATTTCTTTTTTGGTTTTCTGCTAAAGGGTAATTCTAATTTTTAATTTCTTTATTGTATAGTTCGCCGCATGTGCAATTCTTAATTTCCTTTATCAACCCACCACTGACTTCATCAACACAGCAATTATAAACTGAGATAAAAAGTTTGTTTTTAATTATCCTATCAACCCACCGTCCCTTCGGGACATCTCCCTTACGAAGGGAGGCAGGAAGTTTTAATTCTATTGTCAACCCACCGCTGACTTCGTCAGCACCTCCCTTACAAAGGGAGGCAACCCCCCTTACCCCCCTTCACAGGGGGGTGGAAGATGTGGTTCCCTCACGGGGGAAAAAATTGGAAATTCCCTTCACAGGGGGTCAAATTGAAAAAACCAATTCACGGGGGAAAAAATTAGAGAGTTCCTCCACAGGTGGATCAAATGGGGAAAGACCATTCACAGGGGGATAAGTTATGGACCTCCTTCACAGGGGGGTTAGTGTGTAGCCCTTCACGGGTGGGTTAGAGATGGATGGCCCCATTCACGGTGGGTAAGGTGGTTCTTCATGAATATTGACACGAGCTATTCTTTCGCGGGTGGGTGATTCATGTGTGGTCCCGTTGATAGGTGGGTAAAAGCGAGAGGATAAAGGAAAGTGAAAATATGAAAAAATTTGTAGGAGGTGTTAAATTAAATATCCTTTGGAGTGATTACCATGACGTTAAATATTGTGTTGACGTTTTCGTTCATTTCTACAACAAATTCGTTGTTAATTTTTTTTATGGTTCCAATAAAAAAACCGTCGGGTATTATGTTTGAATCTCCGGAGGTAAATACTTGATCTCCGTCTGATATTTGTGGATTCTTTGAATTAAAGTAGGAGATGATGAGGTAGCCTCTATTGTCGCCAGATAATATAATTTTTTCCTTTGTGGATGCTGTTCTGGCTGGTATTTTTGAATTCATATCGTTTAGTAGGAGAACTGTTGAATATTCGTTCATAACATTTATTACTCTTCCTATTACGCTTCTGTTTATGCCTAATACAAGATTTCCTTCTCTTATGCCGTCGTTTGATCCTACATTTAGTGTTAATTGATTGTTCATGCCGTTTTTGGCGATTGCGTAAACTCTTGAAGTAATGTAATCGTAGTTATTTTTAATGTTATCTTTAAAATTTAGTAATTTTTTTAAATTTTCGTTTTCGGCCTTTATGTCTCTGCTTTCAAGGTAAAGTTTTCTTAATAAAATATTTTCTTCGGTTAATTTTTCGTTATTGATATTGGTTAATATAATATTCTTTACGCCATTGGCGAAATTAAATAATAGGTTGAATGGTAATTCAGAAATAATAAATATGGGTTTTGAAACAAATAGAATGTTTTCTTTTATAAGGTTGATAGTATTATTATTTGAAATACTTAAATTCATCATAAAAATACTAATAATAATTAGGATGAAATAAAAAATTTTTTCAAAGAAAGCTATAAAGTAGTACTTTATAACCTTTGTATTTTTGAATGATGTAGTACTACTTGTATAGTTATTTTTAAATGAATAAATTTTTTTTGACATTATTATCCTTGTTTAAATAAAACACCTCTAAATGTTTTCATGTCTGATAAAACTTTTCTAATTCCATTAACTACGCATAATAGTGGATCTTCAGCAACAAAAACTGATAGTCCTGTTGTCTTTGAAATTACGTAATCTAAATTTTTTAACAGAGCACCGCCACCTGTCAAAACAATACCTCTTTCAACAATATCGGATGATAATTCAGGCGGAACACATTCAAGGGCAACTTTAACGGCTTCAACTATTTTAGAAACTGGTTCGGCAACACTTTCAGAAATTTGTTTTTCTGTCAAGACCATCTCTTTTGGAACACCATTATTTAGGTCTCTGCCTCTAACTTCCATAACGGCACCGTCTCCACCGTCTAATGGTGCACAAGCAGCACCTATTGTCATTTTTATTTTTTCAGCAGTAGTTTCACCTATTAAAAGATTAAAATTCTTTCTCATATAGTTTATTATGGCTTCATCTAATTTATCACCCGCAACTCTAAGAGATCTACCGTAAACTATGCCGCCTAATGATAATACACCGATTTCAGAAGTGCCGCCACCAATATCAACAACTATGGAACCGGTTGGTTCAAGAACAGGAAGATCTGCACCAATTGCTGATGCCATAGGTTCTTCTATCAAAAAAACTTCTCTTGCTCCTGAAGACTCTGCCGCTTCTTGAATTGCCTTTCTTTCAACTGGTGTAGAACCTGATGGAACACAGACAACTATTAACGGTCCGAACCAAGATTTTGAAGAATTAACAGAATGAATAAAATATTTAATCATATCACCTGCAACTCTAAAATCTGCTATAACACCATCCTTCATAGGCCTAATGGCTTCAATCTTTGCTGGAGTTCTTCCAAGCATCATTTTTGCCTCTTTTCCGAAAGCATAAGGGGTTTTTCTACCATCCTCATCCAATAGGGCCACAACAGATGGCTCATTTAAAATCACGCCAACATCAGTTGAGCACACAACTGTATTGGCTGTCCCAAGATCTATCCCAATATCTTTGGACATAATAGAAAATAACTTAACCATACAAAAAATCCATTAATAAAAATACATTTATCTTATTTAGATTTACAATATATTTTTTTTATTTACAATAAAAATGTTAAATTTTAACATTATTTTTTAAAAAATAATTTAATTTAATATAAAAAATACCGTTTAATTAAACGGTATTTAAAATTATTTATTATCTACATTTTCAAGATCTTCGTCGTCTTTACGACTTAAAGTCTTTGCTAAAGTTATTATGCTCTTTCTAACAGTAGGATCTTTAATAGCAGAAAAGTTTTTAATTAAAGTAATTATTTCTTTTTCTGATATATCCTTATCGTCAAAACTAGCTTTATTATCTGAAAATACACCATTTGAACCGAATGTCAATTCGTATTGTTCAAAAAAATAACTTACCGGAACTTTTAAAATTTTTGCAAATTCATAAAGTCTACTTGATCCAATTCTGTTTAGACCTTTTTCATACTTTTGAACCTGTTGAAATGTTATACCTGTCATTTCACCTATTTTATTTTGACTCAGTCCGAGTTCCATTCTTCTAACTTTTAGTCTTGTTCCGACATATACATCAACTGGATTGCTGGGCATTATTTTACTCCTATATTTTTTTCAGTTATCATACACAACCATATATAATATACATTTGAATAGTCTATACAATTAAAATTAAATTGCAAGAAAAATTAATTAAATAATTTAATACAAACAAAATATTCAACTTTAACTATATGACGTAAAAACATAAAAATTATACACATATTGTAATATTATACAACCAATTTATTATTTTGTCAAATATATTTTAAATATATTTTAAATATCTATTGTTTTAGCATTATCAAGCTCTGCTTCATTTTTTTTACTTAAAAATCTATCAACATGATTATTTTTTTCTTCTTGATCTTCCCTAATATTATCAATTTCACTTGTTTCTATTTTTTCCTCATAATCATTATCTTTTTCATCAACCGTCTCTTCATTTTCTATTATATCTTCCAACTTGTTTGTAATCGTGCCTGATAATATATAATCATAGCCAAGTTCAGCAAACGATTCAATATTAACCTTACTATCAGCTTCAACTTTTTCCATTTCATCATCCAAAGGATTTTCTTTTTTTACCTGATTTTTAATCGTTCTTTCAAAATCTTCACAAAGTTCTTCTACAATTGACTCCAACGATTTTCTAGTAAACATACTATAATTATGCAAATCTTTTACAAAATTATCCAAATTAATATCAACAACATCTTCCAACTTATCTTTTTCTAGATACGCATACTTTTCATTATTCAACTCAATTCTTTTATTATCAGCATTAATAAACAAATTTTTTTGAATATCATCATCATTTTGCATAGTCTTTTCATACATCATTTTCAACTTCTTTATCTTAAGATAATTTTCAGTTTCCAAAGACCACAACTCACTTATTTTATCTCCATCTTTAACTTGGTTATGCACAATATTTACATCTATTTGACTTTTAGTATGAGCTCTATCAAGCTTCCAAACATTATTAGAATTTACAACTTTATCAAATATAATATCAGTTTTAACATTATTATTTAACTTAGAACCCCTCAAAAAAGACACCGATATATTTATTTTATTTTCAATTTCCGACACTACATAGGCTATATCCTGACCACCAAAAGTTATTGTCCCTTGTAATAATATAGACATAATATTTTTTTAAAATTCCACTTGCCATCATTATATAAATTGCTTTTTTATTTTTCAATATATTTTACAAAAATATGAGACTGTCAAAAAATGATACCTACCACAAACTCCCTATTAGCCAACAACCAAATACTATCTTCAAGAGCTTTTTTACTCTTTGGAAATCTTTGTGTGTCTCTGTTTAATTTGCTTAAATTACTTC
>CALXSB010000035.1 GCA_944391005.1 uncultured Rickettsiales bacterium
TTATAATAATTAAGGTAAAAAGATGCCAAAAATGAAAACAAATAGTTCTTGTAAAAAAAGATTTGAATTAACAGGAACAGGAAAGATTAAATTTAAAAATGCTAATAAAAGACACTGTATGGTAAAAAGAAATCAAAGACAAATCAGAAACAATAGAAAACCTGATTATATCTTTATAGGAGATGCAGACTTTATTTTTAAGAATTTTATTCCATATGGACTATAAAAATTAAAGATTATTTTTATAAAATTATAAGAGGAAAAACATCAAATTCTTCTTATATTTGTATTATTTCATAATTAGAATATTTAATATAAAGAATAAAATTTAAAAAACTTGACATTCAAAAAAATAAAAATTAGTTTCTAAAAAAGACGTTTATTTTTTAATCTTAGGACATGAAGGAGTTTTTAAAATTTTTAGGGGAGTATAAAAAGTATGCAATTTTAACTCCAATATTTGTTATTGGCGAAGTTGCAATGGAAATTTTTATTCCATTTATTATGGCAAAAATTATTGATAATGGTGTTGTGGGAAGTGGCGGACTTCCATACATTATAAAAGCAGGATCAATAATGATATTTATAAGTATTTTTTCTCTATTTTGCGGTGTATCTGCGGGCAGGTGCTCGGCTAAAGCTGCTGCTGGTTTTGCGAAAAATATTAGAAAATCTTTATTTGATAAAATTCAAGATTTTTCATTTTCAAATATTGATAAATTTTCAACTGCATCTTTAATTACAAGAATTACAACGGATGTGGTAAATGTTCAAAATGCTTTTATGATGGTTATTAGAACTGTATCAAGATCTCCTTTTATGCTTATTGGATCCGCAATAATGGCTATGACTACAAGTCCGCATTTGTCTTCAATATTTTTAGTGGCAATTCCTGTTTTATCCATATTGTTGTATCTTATAATAAAATACTCCTATCCTAGATTTGAAATAATGTTAAGAAGATATGATGAGCTAAATTTAGATGTGCAGGAAAATTTAATTGGCATAAGGGTTGTAAAATCTTTTGTCAGAGAAGATCATGAGCAGAAAAAGTTTGATAAATGTGCAAAGATTGTCCAACAGGCGCAGGTATTTGCTGAAAAACTTATAATATTAAATATGCCAGTTATGCAGATTGTTGTTTATTCTTGTATTTTGGCAGTTTTATGGATTGGCGGAAAAATGGTTGTTGGAAGCACGTTGGAAATAGGACAATTGGCTAGTTTCTTAACTTATATAATGCAGATTTTGATGGCATTAATGATGATTTCTGTTATATTTATTATGATAATAATGTCAAGAGCTTCAAGGGCGAGAATTTTAGAAGTTATACATGAAGTTCCTGATATAAAGGACAGTGATAAAGACGCAAAATTTAAAGATGGTTCTGTTGAATTTAAAAATGTGTCCTTTAGTTATATTGACAAAAAAGATAATATAATTTTAAAGAATATAAATCTAAAAATAAATTCAGGCGAAACAATAGGGATAATAGGAGGTACTGGATCCGGCAAAAGCACATTGGTTCAACTTTTGCCAAGACTTTATGACGTATTTAGTGGAAGTTTATTTGTCGGCGGAAATAATGTTAAAAATTATAAGCTTAATAATTTGAGAAATAATATTGCTATGGTTTTGCAGAAAAATGTTTTATTTTCTGGAACTATAAAACAGAATCTTCTATGGGGAAATGAACACGCAACAGATGAAGAAATAATACAGGCCTGTAAAGATGCCCAAGCCCATGATTTTATTATGTCATTTCCAAACGGTTATGAGACAGACTTAGGGCAGGGTGGTGTCAATGTTTCAGGCGGACAAAAACAAAGATTGTGCATTGCTAGAGCTTTATTAAAAAAACCGCGAATATTAATATTGGATGACTCTACAAGTGCTGTAGACACCGCTACGGAAGGAAAGATAAGAAAAGCACTTAGAGAAAAGATGTCTGACATAACTAAAATAATAATAGCCCAAAGGATTTTATCTGTAAAGGATGCTGATAAAATAGTAGTTTTAAATAATGGTGAAATAAATGGAATCGGAACTCATGAAGAGTTAATGGGAAATAATGAAATATATAGAGAGATATATTATTCACAACAAAATGGAATGATGGAGTAGAATATGCCAAGAATGAGGGGTAAAAGAGGCGGGGCTGGTGCAAAACCAAAAAATACTTTAAAAACTCTTAAGAGGATTTTTGCCTATATGTTTAATTTTAAAATACAACTTTCGTTTGTATTTATAGCAATAATTGTAAGTTCTCTTGCAAGAGTTATTGGAACAGGTTTTTTAAAAACGGTTGTGGACAAATATATAGAGCCAATGTTGAGGACAAAAGATTATAATTTAATGGGCGGCTTTATACATACATTATTTATAATGGCCATTATATATTATTCCGGTGCACTTTGTGCCTATCTTTATAACAGAATAATGGTATCTGTCGCTTCAAAGACATTGTATAAAATAAGGGTTGATTTATTTAGCAAGATGGAAAAATTGCCATTAAAGTATTTTGATACCCATACCCATGGTGAATTGATGAGCTTGTATACGAATGATGTTGATGCTATTAGAGAAATGCTAAGCGAAGGTTTCCCAAGCTGTATTTTTTCACTTATAAGTATTACTGGAATATTTTTTATGATGCTATACTATAGTTGGGAGCTTACAATAATAATAGTTGTAATGCTATCTTTAATATTATTTTTCGTTAAAAAGATAGCTGGAAAAAGTGGAAAATATTTTAAAGAACAACAGAATGAATTGGGTGGTGTAAATGGCTTTATTGAAGAAATGATTGAGGGACAAAAGGTTATAAAAGTTTTCTGTCATGAAGAATTATCAAAATTAGATTTTAGCAAAATTAATGAAAGATTATGTGAAGTATCTACAAAGGCCCATAGCTATGCAAATATTTTAATGCCTGTTATGATTAATTTATCAAATATTGATTATGCGATAGTATCAATAGTTGGAAGTATTTTTATTTTGATAAATATAATTTCGTTAGGAACGTTGGTTGCATTTTTGCAGTTCACAAGAGCTTTTATACATCCAGTTGCTGAAATTTCACAGCAATTTAATGGCGTATTAACAGCTTTAGCTGGTGCGGAAAGAATTTTTGAAGTTATAGACGAAAAGCCGGAAGTTGACAATGGAACTGTTGTATTAGTAAATGCAAGAATAGATGCAGATGGCAATATTATTGAAACTAACGAGAGAGAAGGCACTTGGGCATGGAAGGAATATAAGAAAAATGGAGAACCTGTCTATCGGGAGCTTAAGGGCGAGATAGAATTTAAAGATGTCGTATTTACCTATGAGGGCGAAAAAGTTGTGCTTAATACAATAAATATGAAAGCAAATATGGGAGAAAAAATAGCCTTAGTTGGACATACTGGTGCCGGAAAAACAACCATAACCAATTTAATAAATAGATTCTACGATATAAAAAGCGGAGAGATTACTTTTGATGGCATAAATATTAAAAATATCAAGAAAAGCGATTTAAGAAGGACTATATCAATAGTTTTACAGGATACGCATTTGTTTACTGAAACTGTTATGGAAAACATTAGATATGGCAAATTAAATGCTACAGACGCCGAGGTGATAGCAGCTGCAAAATTAGCAAATGCAGATCAATTTATACAACATTTGCCAAAAGGATATGACACAGTATTGACTGCTGATGCTGTTAATCTGTCTCAAGGTGAAAGACAATTGCTTGCTATAGCTAGAGCAATAGTTGCTGATCCACCTGTTTTAATCATGGATGAAGCTACTTCCTCAATAGATACAAGAACTGAGAAGCTTATTGAAGAGGGTATGAATACATTAATGAAAGGCAGAACCGTGTTTATAATAGCCCATAGACTATCTACAGTTAGAAATTCCGATTCAATAATAGTATTGGAAAACGGTTCAATTATAGAACAGGGAAACCACAATGAATTGCTTGAACAAAAGGGCAAATATTATCAATTATATAATGGTATGTTTGAGTTAGAATAGTTTAATTTTTATTGCTATCAATGTTGTCTATATATATTGTAAAATCTGGATCTATTGTAAATTCAAAAATATTTTTATTGTCTTTTACATCAAGCTTGCCAGATTTTATAGTTCCAAAACTTCCGTGCATTACTACATTTTCAAATATATAATTGTCATAATTTAAATATCCCCTATCTGCTTCTATATACGTAAAATTTTCTTCATAGCTTTGAAGCCTAGGATTTATAATAAATTTATTAAACTCAACTTTAGTATTATTAGATGCATCTATATCTTTTGCCATTGAATAAAAGTCAATTATAAATTTTGCAATAAGAGCTATTACCATTAAAATTAATAGTAGATATAAACAATAAATAATCTTTAACTTACCATATTTTGTCATATTATAGCTATTTATTTATCCAATCAGGATCGCTTGCACCTTGATTTTTAGGAGTTGGTATTTTGTATTCAATTCCAGTTAAAATATCTATTGTGTATATGCCAGGTATACTATCTTTACCAAATGGTCCTTTTTGTTTTGAATATATTAAATATCTTCCATTAGGAGACCATTTTATACCTTCAACTAGATATGCACTCATTATAGTTCTTTCACTTTCTCCATCCGGAGTTATTAAACCTATTGAAAACTCTCCACCCTCTAATTTTACAAATGATATTAATTTACCATCTGGAGACCAACTAGGTTTATCGTATGTGCCACGATTTTTTGTAATCATTTCTATATTGTTTCCATTTTTATCCATTATATAAAGTTTTCTAACTCCAGTTTTATCGGATACGAATATAATTCTCTCGCCA
>CALXSB010000036.1 GCA_944391005.1 uncultured Rickettsiales bacterium
ATTGGAAAGTGCTTTAGCTATGTATGAGCTGCCAATTTTATACAAAAGACTTAAAAATGAACAAAAACAATTTTTCAAAGATATTAAAGATACTAAATTAAATATTACTACATCAAGTTTAAGTGAAAATTACAACGATCCAATTCCTTTAAAACCTAAAACTATATACTATAAAGATTTTGTTAAATCTGATAGTGAAGAGTTGGCAGCATCCATTATAGACAAAAATAAAAATTTTAAAAAAAACCTCAAAAAAAACATAGAAACATACAGAAGTATGTAGAAAATTATGTTAAATATAGAATATTTAATCTCCAATAAGCTTTTATAAATAAAAAAATCACCATTTCTGGTGATTTTTTAGTTAAGAATTTAATTTATAATATTTTTTAATTTTGTAAAATAAAAAATATTATTTGTACATAATGATACCAGATTCTTTCATTTGTTTTTTAATTAAATCACGAACAAAATTATAATGGTTTTGATTATCAATATTTTTACATTTATGCTCAATATTATCAACTTTATTAGTAATAATATCCCTAATGGTGCAGCTAAATGGTGTGAAGCCTCTTTTAATTTCTTTTTGTGCTTCTTGGTATTGTATAATATTATCCTTTTTGTATTTTGTACTTATAAATTCAAATCTTGTATTTAATAAATCTTCAAACTCATTTTTATACTTTTTAAGTTCTCCATTTTTATTTAAAAGCATTGTCTTTATTTTATTTAAATAAGTAAAAAGTTCACTTTTAAAAAAGGCACTTTCACAGATAATAGGCTGATTATTTGCATTAATATTAATAAAAGATATTTTATTCATTGGAATACTTTTTATAAACGATTTACTAACAATATTTGCTAAAATTTGTCCAGCCCCACCCTTTTCATTATTTACAATTTTATTTAAAAAATATGATTTTTCCTTATTGCTAATGTTATTTTTTTCACAATATTCAGCAATACAATTCTCATTATCCTCAAAAAAGAACTTAAGAGACTCCAATATATCCCATGCTTTTGATGGTTCAAATATTTTAGATATATCTTTCGCACCTTCAACATTATTACCCTCGTTTGTATAAAGCAACGCTTTGTTTTCTCTAGATATTCTGCAAAGTTCTATTTCATTTTTTTCTCTTAACCAATGAAAATCTTTAGATAATTTAGTTAATTGTTCTATAAGAGAAGTTGTTGCTTTTATTAAACCTTCCTCATTTTCAGCTTTAAGTATTTTATCTATATTTTTTTCAAGAAAATATGGAATATATATACTGGCTCCTCTAGTTTCATTTTTTAAAAATGGATTTTCATTCTCCGTTTTATTTTCAACGAATCCATCTAAATCATCAAAAAAATCTTTTACTTCCATAATTTCGTTTAATCTTTCAAAAAACTCTTTTATTCCTTTATTATCATCAAAAGACTCTTTTAGTTCCATAATTTCGTTTAATTTATCAAAAAAGTCTTTTATTCCTGTATTATTATTTTCCATTTTTGTCTCCTTGTTTTTTATTGTAATGACAATATTATATCATAATTTTTGATACTTGTCAACATAATTAAAATTACTGTATAATATAAGTTGTATATTTAAATTATCTTATTCTATTAGATTATGGACTAAATAGGAAAATAGTATTACTTAAGCAATTGATTGATATCAATATAAATATAATATTAGGGGAAAGTCATTAACTTTCCCCAATTGTATAAATAAATATAAATTTATTATTTCAAATTATCAGCCAACAATTTATATTTGTTCCATCGTCTAGTAATATGGTCTTTCAACTCTTCAACGATTTCAGCTGCTTTTTCTGGATTAGCTTTTTTGATTGAGCTATATCTAGTTTCGCCATATAAATATGTTTCTAATAGATCCAATTTAGGTTCTTTACTATCAATAACTAAAGGATTTTTGCCTTGCGCAATCAAATCTGGGTTATATCTGTAAAGCATCCACATACCAGAATCTACACAATTCTTTTGCTGTGTAAAGCTGTTTTCAAGTGGAGCACCGTGTGCGATACAAGAGCTATAGCCAATAATTAAAGCTGGACCATCATAAGCTTCTGCTTCCTTAATTGCCTTCATAGCTTGCGCAGGGTTTGCCCTGATAGCAACTTGTGCAACATAGATGTTTCCATAGGTCATGGCAATTGCACCTAAATCTTTCTTAAATGTATTTTTACCATTTACGGCGAATTTAGCGCTTGCACCCAAGTTAGTAGCTTTTGATGCTTGGCCACCAGTGTTAGAGTAAACTTCAGTATCCATAACCATTACTCTAATTTTTTTGCCACTAGCAAGAACGTGGTCTAAACCACCAAAGCCGATATCATAAGCCCAACCATCACCACCGATAATCCATACGCTTCTTTCAAGCATAACATCAATTATAGATGCTAAATGTTTAGCCTCAAATGAATTGTTTTTAGCTAAAATTTCTTTAGCCTTCTTCAATCTTTCAGCTTGTGCTTTTACAGCAGCGTCAGTATTGTTGCCATAGTTGTCCATGATTTCTTTAACTAAATCAGTGCCTAATACATCTTTTAATTTCTCCATTAAATCACTAGCTTCAACTAATTGAGTTTCTTGACTTAATTTGAAACCAAGACCAAACTCTGCCGCGTCTTCAAATAGAGAGTTAGACCATGCAACACCTCTTCCACTCTTTGCTTTGCCCCAAGGAGTTGTAGGTAAGTTTCCACCATAGATTGAAGAACAACCTGTTGCGTTTGCAGCTACCATTCTTTCGCCGAATAATTTAGAAATTAATGATAAATATGGAGTTTCACCACAACCAGCACAAGCACCTGAGTATTTGAATAAAGATTCTTTGAATTGAACATTCTTAATATCTTTAGGGTCTTCAACTTCTTTGCCTTCAAGAGTATTAAAGAATTTTAAATTTTCTTTTTCGCAATCAATAACTTCTTGTTTAGGCTTCATTGACAATGCACCAGTTGGACAAGCCAATACACAGATTGAACAACCTGTGCAATCCTCAGGTGATATTTGAATTCTATACTGCATTTTGCCTTCTTTATCACCCATTACAGGAATAGCTTTAAAGCAAGATGGAGCGTTTTTCAATTCTTCAGCTGAGAACATTTTTGATTCTAAACATGAATGTGGACATGCAAAAATACATTGGCCGCATTGAATACACTTGCTTTGATCCCATACGGAGATTTTATCTGCAACGTCTCTCTTTTCATATTTTGTAGTATCAGTTGGGAAAGTTCCATCATAAGGCATTTGAGAAGTTGTGATTTCTTCACCTTTTCCAGCTATCAATTTAGCAGTAAATTCTTGAATAAATTTAGGAGCATCCTTTCCAACTTTTTCTTCCATGCCGATATTGCTTGAAACAGTTTTTGGATAATTTACTTCGTGTAGATTAGCCAATGATTCGTCAACAGCTTTAATATTGTTGTCAACGATTGCCTGACCTTTTTTAGTATAGGTTTTAACAATAGCCTCTTTAATATCTTTTAAAGCTTCTTCAACAGGAATAACATTTGCAAGCTTGAAATAGCAAGTCTGCATAATTGTGTTAATTCTGCTGCCCATATGAGTATCATCAGCAACCTTATAGGCATCAATTACATAGAACTTAACATTTCTATCAATTATTATCTGTTGAACGACTTTTGGCAATTGATCCCATACTTCGTCCTTTGAATAGTGGGTATTCAAAAGCAATGTTCCGCCGTTTTTAATTCTTCCTAAAATATCAAGCTTAAACAAGAATGGGAATTGGTGACATCCAATGAAATCAGCCTTTTGAACAAGGTAGGTTGAATTAATTGGTTTAGGACCAAATCTTAAATGAGATTCTGTAACAGAACCAGATTTCTTTGAGTCATAAACAAAATAAGCTTGTCCATAATATTGTTCTCTATCAGTAATAATTTTAATGGTATTTTTATTAGCACCAACAGTTCCATCACTACCTAAACCGAAGAAAATAGCTTCTTTAACATCAGGTAATGCAATATTGAAATCACTAGAATAATCTAAACTTAAGTTAGTCAAATCATCTTTTATACCAACAGTAAATTCTTTTTTAGGAGAATTTGACTTTAGATTATCAAATACAGCTTTTGCCATAGCAGGTGTAAATTCTTTTGAAGAAAGTCCGTATCTGCCTTTCATAACTTCAATGTCAGATCTGCCTTGTTCTTTCAAGCCTGCAACAACGTCCAAGAATAAAGGTTCACCTTCGCTTCCAGGTTCTTTTGTTCTGTCAAGAACAGCGATTTTTTTAACTGTCTTTGGTAAAGCGTTAGCTAAATCTTTTGATGAGAAAGGTCTGAATAATCTAACCTGCAATACACCAACCTTTTCACCATTTTTGTTTAACACTTCCATTGTTTCCTTAACAGCTTGAACGCCTGAACCCATCATAACTATAACTCTATCAGCGTCAGATGGTCCATAGTAGTCAAACAATTTGTATTGTCTGCCTGTTAGCTTTGCAAACTCGTCAAACTTAGCTTGAACTATTTCTGGAACTTTATTGTAGAATTTATTAGTTGATTCTCTGCCTTGGAAATATACGTCAGGGTTTTGAGCCGTTCCTCTCATAACTGGATCATCAGGTCTTAAAGCTCTATTTCTGCATTCTAGAATAGCATCTTCATTGATCATTGACTTAATTGTTTCATCATCAATCAATTCAATTTTATTGATTTCGTGAGATGTTCTAAATCCATCAAAGAAATTTACAAAAGGAACTTTTGATTCAAGTGTTGACAAATGTGCAATCAATGCACTATCATGTGCCTCTTGAACAGATCCACTTGACAACATAGCAAAGCCAGTTTGTCTAACAGCCATAACATCTTGATGGTCTCCAAAAATTGACAAGCCTTGTGCCGCCAATGCTCTTGCTGCAACATGAATAACACAAGGCGTCATTTCACCAGCAATTTTATACATATTTGGAATCATCAACAAAAGTCCCTGCGAACAGGTAAATGTAGAAGCTAAGCTTCCTGTTTGCAAGGCACCGTGTAAAGCACCTGCTGCACCAGCCTCACTTTGCATTTCAGTAACGCTAGGTTTCAACCCAAAAATATTTAATTCTCCACTTGCAGAAAATTGATCTGCCAATTCGCCCATTGGTGATGAAGGGGTAATAGGATATATCGCAAACATATCGCTCATTTTATAAGCAATTCTTGCAACCGCTTCATTTCCATCAATAGGCTTCATTTTAAATTTAGCCATTTTATATATTTAAGTTATTGTTAAAGTTTATGTATATAATCTTAAAGGGAAGTTATAAATAATCAAGTTAATTTTATAATTAATTGCAAAACAAATATGACCTTAAATTTTAAATAACATCCTATCATATATTTAGAAAGAAATAATATTGCATTAAACTAAAATTAAAAAAAATTTACACGTTTAGTGTAAAAAATAAGTGAAATTTGAATATTTATTAGATGAGTGGGAGTTAGAACATCCTGTACAGTTCAGGACTTACGGTTTTTAGTAAGTATTATCAAACCTGGACATGACCGTAAGCTCCCACTCTGTATAAATATGTGTGCCCAGCATAAACACTGAGTAAAAACTGTATTGAGAGTTCTAAATCTCAACCCAATATTCATACTGGGCATATTTATTATTAGTTGTAAAATTTTAAAAAGCAAGAAATTTTACATTGAGTTTATTATTATAATCAAAATTAATTATTTTTCAACGTATTTTATTTATTTATAGAAACTTTTTATAAAATCATCCAGCAATTCTCCATTTAACATTGCATTAACATTTCCAGTTTCGTATCCAGTTCTTAAATCTTTAACTAATTTATATGGGTGAAGAACATAATTTCTTACTTGACTTCCCCAACCATTATCACCTTTTGATAGATTATTTTTAATTTTTTCATCCTCCTTTTTCTTTAATTCTATTTGATATAGTTTTGACCTTAACATTCTCATGGCCTCTTCCTTATTTTGATGTTGAGATCTCTGTTCTTGGCATTCAGCGACTATGCCAGTTGGTATATGTAAAATTCTAACAGCACTATCTGTTTTATTAACATGCTGTCCGCCAGCTCCAGAGGCACGACAAACATCAATTTTTAAATCTTTTTCATTTATTTCTATATTTATTTTATCATCAACCACAGGATAAACATCAACAGAGCTAAAGCTTGTTTGCCTTTTTCCAGCAGAGTTAAAAGGAGATTGTCTAACAAGTCTATGGATACCTTTTTCATTTTTCAATAATCCATATGCATTTTTAGCTTTTATTTTTATAATACCAGATTTTATACCAGCCACATCATCCTTATCTATCTCAACTATTTCATATTTTATTCTTTTTTTCTCTGCCCATTTTATATACATATTTAAAAGCATCTCCGAAAAATCGCAGGCATCCACGCCACCAACCCCAGTATTAATTTCAATAAAACAGTCATTGCCATCTGCCTCGCCACTAAATAAATTCTCTATCCTAAATTCTTCTAAATCATCTTTTAAAGTCTTCAATTCCGACAAAATTTCCGTCATAATATCTTCATTATCTTCTTCTTTTGCCAATTCATATAAAGAAGAAGCATCACCCAATCTTTTATCAAAATCGTTATATCTATTTAAAATATATTCTATATCACTCTTTCTTTTTAATATATCTTCCGCCTCTTCTCTATTATTCCATATATCACCTTTTCTTGATTCTTCATCAAGTTTACTAAAATCTTCCTTTAATTTGTCATAGTCAAAGAAACCCCCGTAGAGATTCTAATATTTCTTTATTTTCTTTTAAAAGATTATCAACTTCAAACATATTTTTTTCCTTACTATTATTTATTTAAAATACCGCAAATATCCTTTGGTATTCTTACAGCCCTATGACTGCTATTAATACAAACAATATCAACAATAATATGGAACAATAGTTCTTTTTCTATACTTTTATCATCTCTTGAAATTAAAAAAACATTTTGCTCCATCTTAAGGATGACACCATTATTGCTAATAATGTCCACAGTAATATCTAATAAATCGTCTAACTTAGCAGATTTTTGATATTCCAAAGTAGCCTTATGCACAACAAAACCAATTCCTTTTTCCTGAAATAATTTTGATTGTATTACACCTTTACTTCTTAAAAATTCTGTTCTCGCACGTTCACAAAAGTCTAAATATTTTGAATGGTATACAACTCCACCTGCATCAGTGCTATCATAATAAACTCTTACTTGATAATTAAAAGAATTCATTTTTCTCCTTAAAACATATTGTATAATTTTAATTATTTAAAATAACTAACACTTCAATAATTGCTAACTAAATTTAAATCACATAGAGTGAATATAATATAATGAAAAATTTTAAGTCAAGAAATATTTAGATTAAAAAAACGTTTATAAATGGTGGAGACTAAGAGATTCGAACTCTCGACCTACTGGGTGCAGACCAGTCGCTCTAGCCAACTGAGCTAAGTCCCCAACTTTTTCAAGTATAAAACTATATATTTTAATTGTCAAATATTTTTTTAAAAATATTGAGGTTGTTTATTTATATTATTTTAGCAAAATATTCTTATATATCAACTTTATTTACAATAGCTTTATACAAATTACAGAAAAATTAAAAAAAGCTTGACTAAGAAATATTAAAATGTAAAATATTATAAGTATAAATTATGGCCGGATAGCAAAGTGGTAATGCCGTGGCCTGCAAAGCTTCTATGCGTCGGTTCGATTCCGACTCCGGCCTCCATAATTGACTATTTACTTGTCCAAGTGCTCTTGCTAAATATATTTCTTAAAAATCCTGGAAGAATCATAGAAAATTTATCAATATCAATATTCATTTTACTGTCATTATTCTTTTTAGTTATTGTAAATTTTGAAGCAAATAATCCTGCATCTTTTTGACCGAATATTAATTCACCTATAACAGGAAGCTTATTAATACCGAATAGCCCGTTTATAAAACCAAGAGGAACAAATAAACCTTTCATATCCATTTCTCCAGTTTTTATATTAATAAAACCTGACAACAATATTTGAAACTTAATAAATCTACTATTCGCAACAATTTCCTTTAATGTCAATATATCATTATCATAGGTAAATTCACCCTTTAATTTATCAAACGTTATTCCTTTTTCCTTCTTCAGTCCTTTCTCTAAATTTTTAAAATTTTTATCTTCTTTCACGTCCGATAATACATCTTTCTTCACTTCTTCATCTGGAACTATAGAAAATTTTTTATCTATTTTCAAATCTCCCACTATTACATCTTTTCCATTAATACGTTTTTGATTTATATTAATTTCTCCACTTCCGTTTTCAATTTTATCAGTTAATCCAACGGTATTGAATAATTGTCCAAAATCATTGGATTTTAAATTAAACATTTTTTTCTTTTTATCAAAATTTAATTTGACAAAATTTTTACCCTTCATATTTGATGAAAAGTTTAAATAGTTCATCTTTTTATCTATGATTTTTATAGATAATATTGGATCATTTAGTTTTTGATCGTTTGCAAATGAAAAGTATTTTAAATTTAAATTAATATTATCCTCCGTCTCCACGTCATTTATTGTTTCATTACCGCTACTGGATAGAGACGTATTATTTTTCATTTTGTCTATTATATTTTCGTAGTTTATATTATTGCCAGTTATATTTATATCATTATATAATTTATTGTTTAAAACATATGACTTATAATATACATTATATTGTGATTTATTATATCTTATATTTTCTATATTAAGTTCTTGTTCTTTCTTAGCTAAATCTATAACTCCATCAATATTAAATTTTATATAATTTACAGTTGGGTCAAACTTTAGGATATATACTACAGAATCTTTAAATATTGCTTCATAATCAAAAGCAAGCTCTTTTTTCGCTGGTTTATATATATTTAATGGGAAAAACTCTATATTACTGTCTATTAAATTTATTTTTCCAAAAAATCCATCAGAATTTTTTGGTTTCGTAAAAGATGCTATTATATTTGAACTATTTTTTAGAATAGAATTTGTTTTGTTTAATATATTTGCATCAACAATTATTGCAACTTTTTTAAAATCAATATTATCTATAATTGGAACATTTATATTTAATTTTGTATTTGTGTAGTAATCCTCCACAATATCCGCAACTTTTGCTTCAATTATCTTTTTTTCACCTTTATCTATATGCACAAATAGATCGGCAATTGGTCCTTTTGTGTTAGCTTTTATTGATATATCTTTAATTTTTTTTGTAAAATCCATAAATATATTTCCATCTATAATTTTTGTGTTTAATACATTACCGGAATTTATTTTAATGTTCATATTATCTTGTGTAAATATAGCTAAACCATTTATATTGCTTATAATTGGAAAATAATCGCTATAATTTAATAAAACTTTATCCATTTGAACTTCAGAATAGACACTTTGCAATCCAGATTCTTTTTTTCTTTTTTCATCTTTATAATATCTCATGTTTATTTTTGCCCAAGCATTCGGAGATGTTCCGCTTGTTATATGTTCTATTACCCACGGTCTTACGTCCTCTTCTCCTAAAAAATTAGGCCAGAACTTTTTTAATTGATTTATTGGAACATCTTTTACTTTAAAGTCGTATGCTATATCCCTATATTCTTCATCATCACTAAATGATATACTCATATTAAAATCAGTTTTGCCAAAAGAAGTCTTGACTGGATTTAAATTAATCTTTTTAAAGTTGTCTTCAAAACTTGCGTTTGCAATTAAATTCATAAAGACTATTTTTTCATCAAAAAATTGTTTTAGGTAAAAACTTCCAAGTTTTGATGTTATTGTGGCACTTCCATTTTCAAATTCTAAATTCTTATTTAAAGTAAAATTTAAATCTAAATCAAAAAGTCCATTTATATTATATAAATAATCATAAATAGAGCTCGTTTTTTCAAAAAATACGGTGTAATCATCTAGGTTTATATTGCTAATATTTATATTACAAATTTTATTATTTTCTTGATTTTTGCAGGTTGTTTGAAGCTTTGAGTCAACTTTGCTATTATTTAAATTAAATAAAGTATCTTGATTTACAATTAAATTATTATCTTGGATATTTATATTGAAACTTAAATTTTCAAGATTTAAATCTATATTTTTATTATCTAATAAAAATGTAATTTTAAAATTTTTTAAAGCAAAATTTCTAATTATTATTTGATTTTGTAATGCTTTTGAAATTAAATCTTCTGTTGATTTTATCAAAACTTTATAGTCAAAACTACTTTCTTTGTTATTTTTATTATCAATAGTTATGTTAAGACTACTTCCCTTAATTATAATATTATTTATCGTAATATGTTTAAAAAATATATCTATAAAATCTAAATTAAGTATAAATTTAGAAAATTTGAGTTGTGTATCGCGAATTTTTAAATCTAAATTATCAATTGTATATATTAAACTTGTTGGTGATTCAAAATATAGAGTTGCTTCATCCGGATCAAAACTTAAGTTAGTATTTTGTATTTCATTAACTTTGTTAAGAATATAGTTGTTAACAATTGGTATAACTCTAGGTTTTGTTGATAAAATAATTATAAATGATAATATAGCAATAAATATAATTGATGTTATAGATAAAATAAGTTTGAAAAATATAGAAAATATTTTTATAAAAATTTTTTTGCCTCCAAAATTTTTATTTTTATTAATACTATTCATATAAATAATTTTTACACAACTATCTTTTTAGAATAGTCTAAAAAAATTTATTTAAAAAACAATATTTTTTATACTTTTTTTCTTTTTATTTATTATTCCTTTATAAACAAAATTCAATGAGATGATTAGACCATAATATTTCTATTTATAGTATATCTACATTTATATTAATGACAATAAAGAAAGTTGAAGTATAGTTGATTTTCATAACTTTTTTATATCAAAAAACAAACAAAAACAATAAATAAAATATTTTTTGTTATCTATAAAAAAAGTATATAAGAATTACTTATATACTCTATATTTATAGACATAAATTAAAGATTACAAGCTTATAGAATTATTTTGCTGATTTTCTCTACTATTTCTTAGCATTTCAACAAAACTTCTGTTTGTATTAACAAAAATTGATTCACTATTTCTTGTTCTTTGATAAGTATTTATAATATTTGCTGTTGGAGGTTCTCCAATTATTTCATTTTCACCCATTAAAATTATTCCGGGAACATTATAATATTCTACATCAAGATATGTATCATCATTATATGCCAGATTTGGCGTATTTAACATTATTTTCATATTTCTATTAAAATTATTAACACAGAATATATTATATTACAAAAATTTGCACTATTCAAGTATTTTTTTTAAAAAATATTAACTAATCTAAATCATATTTTAAGCCATTTATTAGTTTTTTGACAAATTTTTCTTGAATTAAAAATATTAAGGAATATTATAATTGTTTAGTTGATATAATAAAAAAATAAAAGAAGAAAAAGTAATGGAAAAAGAATTTAATCACGGCGAAATAGTAAACGTTGAGATATCTACAGAAATGAAAAAATCGTATCTTGATTATGCAATGAGTGTTATTATTGCAAGAGCGATTCCTGATGTTAATGATGGTTTGAAACCAGTTCATAGAAGAATTTTATATTCTATGTATGAGAATCATTATGACTACAACAAGCCTTTTAAGAAATGTGCTAGAATCGTCGGTGATGTTATGGGTAAATATCACCCACATGGCGATACATCTATTTATGATGCTTTAGTTAGAATGGCACAGGATTTCTCAATGTCCGAACCATTAATTGATGGACAGGGAAACTTTGGTTCTATTGATGATGATCCTGCTGCGGCTATGAGGTATACTGAGGCTAGAATGTCAAAATTAGCCCATATACTTACAGATGACTTGGATAAAGATACAGTTGATTTTTCACCAAACTATGATGGAAATGAAAGAGAACCAAATGTGCTTCCCGCTAGATTTCCTAATCTATTGGTTAATGGAAGCAATGGTATTGCCGTTGGTATGGCAACAAATGTTCCACCTCATAATTTAGGCGAAGTTATAGACGGTGTGGTTGCCTATATTGATAATCCTGAAATATCCTGTGATGAAATGCTGCAAATAATACCTGGTCCTGATTTCCCTACGGGTGGTTTAATTATGGGAAGAGCGGGTTATGCAAGCGTTATGAGAAATGGCAGAGGCAGCATAGTTATGAGAGGAGAAGCTAAAATTGAGGAAACAAAAAGCGGAAAATCTCAGATAATCATAAGTTCAATTCCATATCAGGTAAACAAGGCAAAACTTGTTGAGAAAATTGCAGAACTAGTTAAAGAAAAGAAAATTGAAGGCGTTTCAGACCTCAGAGATGAATCAAGCAAAGAGGGTATAAGAGTAGTAGTTGAGGTAAAAAGAGATGGAAATGCTGAAGTCATTCTAAGTCAAATATACAGTTTTACCGAATTGCAATCTAATTTTCCAGCTAATATTTTAGCTTTAAATAATGGACGACCTGAAAGTTTGGGCGTTTTAGATATTATTAAAATATTTACTAAATTTAGAAAAGATGTTGTTACAAGAAGAACAGAATTTTTGTTGGCAAAAGCTAGAGATAGAGCACATATTTTAATTGGATTAAGAGTTGCAGTTAATGAGATTGATGAAGTTATAGCTTTAATTAAAGGGGCTAAAGACACAGCTGAAGCAAGAGAAGAATTAATGAGGAGGGATTGGGATGCATCAGTTGTTCAAGCTATGTTGAATTTAATTCAAGACAGAGGAAATAGAATTGAAAATGGTAGATTCTATTTTACAGACGTTCAGGCTAGAGCAATTCTTGATATGAGATTATCAAAATTAACTGGACTAGAAAGTGATAAAATAGATGAGGAATTAAAAGAATTATCTGCTGAAATTCAAGAATATTTAAAAATTTTGTCAGATCCTATTGAATTAACTAAGATTGTTAAGGACGAATTAATTGCTGTTAAAAATGAATTTTCAACACCAAGAAGAACTACTATTACAGAAGCGGAAGGTGATATTGACGTTGAGGATTTAACTCCAAAAGAAGACATGGTTGTTATTACGACAATGAACGGCTATATAAAAAGAGTTCCACTTTCTTCCTACAAAGCACAGCATAGAGGAGGAAAAGGCAAATCTGCAATCACTGTTCACGATGAAGACTATACAACTGATGTATTTGTAGTCAATACCCACACTCCTATACTATTCTTCTCAAGCAAAGGTAAGGTTTACAAAATGAAGACCTATAAATTGCCTTTAGGAAATAATCAATCAAAAGGAAGAGCAGTTGTTAATATTTTACCTCTAGAACAGGACGAAACTATTTCAACAATATTGCCATTATTGGGTGAAAAAGAAGAATGGATTAAGAAAAATATTGTATTTGCTACAAATACAGGCGATGTTAGAAGAAACTCAATGGCTGATTTTGAAAATATTCAATCAAACGGCAAGATTGCCATGAAGCTTGAAGACGGACAGCAATTAGTTGGCGTTGCTGTTTGTGATGACAACAGTGATATTCTTTTATCTTCAAAAACTGGAAAATGCATTAGATTCCCATTAGAAAATCTAAGAGTTTTCCAAAGTAGAAATTCAACTGGTGTCAGAGGTATTAAATTAGACCCATATAACGAAGTTATTTCTATGTCAATTTTGAAAAACTCTGAAGCGGAATCTGCGGAAGACAGGGATGCTTTCCTAAAAATAGATTTAGACACTAGAAAAAAACTTAATGAAGTCTATAATATGCCTAAAGATGAAAACAACCTTTTGAATAATATTGACGAACCGTTGTCAGTTCAAATACCTGATGATATTTTGTCAGTTTTATCAAAAGATAAAATTAAAGCAATGGCAAGAAGTGAACAGTTAATTCTAACTATTACAGAAAATGGTTATGGAAAAAGAACTTCATCCTATGAGTATAGAGTAACAAACAGAGGTGGAACAGGTATTACAAATATTATTACTTCTAAGAGAAACGGCAATGTAATAGCAAGTTTCCCTATTGAAAATGATAAAGAAATTATAATGATTACAAATAAAGGAACAGTAATCAGAACTAAAGTCATGGACATTAGAATTTCTGGTAGAAATACTCAGGGGGTTACATTAATGAAAGCTGGAGAAGATGAAAAAGTTGTTTCTGTAGCGAAAGTTGAATGTGAAATTGACGATTCTGATGAATAGTTGTTATTTTAAATCTCTCTAAAATATTAGAGAGATTTATTTTTTTACGAGGTAATTTATGAAAAATATTTTTTCAATGTATTTTTTAATGTTTATTGTTTTCTGTTTCTTAATCTGGTGGCAATGGGATTTTTTAGCAGAAAATATATTTACTCTATTTCTAGAGAAAAAATACTAAAATTTGTCCACATTAATTCCATATATAAAAATTTTATTTTCATTAGCTTTTTCTATAACAGTCTGCTTATTGATAACAAGTCCGCTATTGCAATCAAAAGCTATGCCGGCAAAACCTGCATTTTTAATTTGATCTATAGTGTTTTCTCCAATTGATGGCAAGTCTATTTTCTTTGTTTGAGTTGTTTTTTTAATCTTTACTAATATTGGTTTTCTGCCGGTTGTATATTTTAATTGCCCACATCTTTCAATTAGCTTTTCCGTGCCTTCAATACATTCAATGCCTATGACAATGCCGTTTTGAATAACTACTGATTGCCCAATATCTAAATCGCCCATTTGCTTAAGAACTTTTACACCTAAATTTATGTCATATATATAGTCATTATTAGGCCATTTTACGTTTCCAACAATACCTTCTTTAATCTTTATATCACTTAAAATTTCTTCAACAGACATGACATTAAACCCTTGTTTTTCTAGAAATTGTATTGTCGTTTGCAGAATTGTGTCGTCGCCGAAAACTTTATTCTTTAATAGTTTTAGCAGCAAAAAAAACCCTTTAAAGTCGGGAAATATTGTTTTTATATTAGGTTTTTTAACTCCTCCAGCAAATACTAAATTTTTTACATTATTTTTTTTAAAAAAAGCTATAGTTTTGCCAACATCGCCAAATCCAATTGTGATATTTTGAAAATTTTTATATTTTTCAACATCAGCAAAATCTTTCATTATTGCTATAAATGGTGTTATATTTTTCTTTTTACATTCTTCAAGAATTAAAAGTGGCAAATCGCCATTTCCTGCTATTATTCCCAATCTATCAATGTTTTTTTCCATTTTGTATATTAATTTATTTATCTTGCAAACTATTAATATCGTCAAGAATTATTGTAACCCTTTCTTTCTGCTTTTTATTTCCAATAATTTTTGTCTTGCCTGTTATTGTATTATATTCAAACTCATCGGCAAATACAGTAATACCACTTTCAGTTGCTTTGACATTATTTTTTAAAATTATTATATTAGATGGAGGGTTATAAATACCATCATCTCCAGTAGCTACTATTTTTTCACTAACAAACTTAACATTATTCTTTGCTGTTATATTTACAATGTCTATTTTTTTATTGTCATTTTCTTTATAGTTGACTATCATTAAATCTGTATATAAAACAAAACTTTCACGAACAGCTTTAACATTGCCGGTAAAAATTATTTGATTTTTATCTCTTATTATTTCAACTATATTAGAAGTAATATTTAATCTGTTCAATTCATTATTATTTGCCTTCTTATTTGTTGAGGCAAAACAATATGAATAATTTATTAAATATAAAATCAAAAGGCTAATTATTATTTTCTTCATTATTATTTTCTCCAGATATTAAAAGATTCAATATTTTTTCAGCACCAATCTCAGAGGCTTTTGTATCAGAATTATAGCCAAGCGATTTTATAATTTTTCTTGATTGTTCAACTTGATTTTTAGCTAATTGCTTATCATTTAATATTTTATTAAGTTCATCAGCTATTAAGGATGGATTTGCATTATCTAAAACAAACTCCGGTATTATTTCTTGATCTGCTAAAATATTTACTAAATTTGCATATTTTACTTTGACCAATCTTTTTGCAATTTTATTCGTTAGCCAATTAAATGTATAGACAATTACCATTGGAACGCCAGCAATATTAAATTCAAAAGTATTTGTTCCAGATTTTGCCAACACAACATTAGCAGAAGATATAATTCTTTGCTTTTCTTCTTCATTGTCAACTATTGTTGTATAAAATTTATAATCATGACTTATAAAATCAACAAAATCTCTTGTAGTATTATTAGCAAATGTAAAAATATGATATCCCCTATTTATATAATTATATCTTTCCTTCAATATATATATAGACTTTATCATTATTGGATATATTCTATCAACTTCACTTTCTCTGCTACCAGGAGTTAATATTATTATAATATCATCGTTTCCAACATTATATTTTTTCTGCAGATCATTTCTAGAATAAGTATCTAAATATTTTTCAGTATCAAAAATTGGGTGCCCAATAAATTCTGCTTTTAGACCATATTTTTCAAAATATTGTGGTTCAAACGGTAAAATGCATAACAATAAATTATACAAACCGGCAATTTTTTTTGCCCTTTTTTCTCTATACGCCCACACACTCGGTGCAATTAAATGCACTTTTTTTACTTTGTCAAAAAATTCTTTATTTTTTGATTTAAGTTTACTCATCACTTTAAAGCAAAAATCCGGAGAATCTATAGTTAATATTAAGTCAGGCTTTTCCTTTATTATTTCATCAACCGTCTGATTTATTCTTCCCAATAAATGAAATACTTTTGGCAACACTTCAAAAAAGCCCATAAGTGATAAATCTGACATTGGAAAAATTGATTGAAGTCCATATTTATGCATTCTTTCTCCGCCAATTCCAACAAAATCAATCTTAACATTCTGCTTGTTATTGATTAAATATTTCATAATTTTACTTCCAAGTAAATCCCCAGAAGACTCTCCAGCTATTATGAATATTTTTTTTCTTTCAATATTTTCCATATATCAAAAATTCTTTGCCTATATTTAAAATACAATATATTTTAAAATAAACAATAAAAATTTATTATTTTATATATTATCTATCTTTTAAGCGTTGCGATTCATACTCTTGCGGCGTCCTTCCATCCCAATCTATATTTGTTTTAACAACTTTAGCAGGTTGTCCAGTTATTAAACAATTTTTTTCAGTAAATGATTTTGTTACAACACTTCTTGTGCCAACTATACAATTGTCAGGTATTTGAGCACCTTTTAGCAAAACGCATCTTCTGCCAAGCCAAACATGATTGCCAACTAACAAAGGAGTTTTCGGCAAATTTATGCATTCTTTTGTATTTGCATCTATAACAGCATGTCCATCACATAATATTTCAATATTATCTGCAATCATACAATCATTACCAATTTTTATAGTATTGCCAGCCGACAAAATACTAAGATTTCCAGATGTGGATGTATTTTCTCCAATTTCAAAATAATTATTGTCTCCATATTGCCCTATAGAAAAATCTCCATGCCAATTTTTTCCAATTTTTATTTTGTTATTATTGCCATTAAAAGAAATAAGCATTCTTGTTTTTGAAGCTTTAGATATTGGCAATTCTATTTCAAAAATATTATTATCACCATTAAAATTAATTCTTAAAAAGTAGGGAATACAAAATGGATTTATGGATTTTTTATTATTATTTATTACTATAATCTTATTATTCTTTCCATTATTATTATATAAGCTATTTCTTATTCCATGTCTAATATCTTTATTAGGAATAAATGAAGCGACAATTTTTAAAAAAAATTTTTTAAATTTTGTTATTAAATTCATATATCAACTTTTTTTAACATGACATAAATTTACATCAGTCATTATCAAAAAGTCAACTCAAAATATTAATCACTTTTAAATAAAAAAAGGAAAGAATTATTCTTTCCCTGATTTTAATAAATTTATTACATTTGTTGAGCAATACCAGTCTCTCTATTGATTAAATCTTTACTAGAAGAATTTTCATTATAAACAGATTGTTGTGAAGAATTCTCATTTTGTTTAATACTCTGTGTGTCCTCTTCCGGTTTATTAATAACATTATCTAATTCTTGATTATATAATTTATATTTAGAAGGGAGATCAAATAAATCTGAAAGTTTCTTTTGTTTTGCCTTTGGTGATTTAGTAGGAACAAAACCATTATCATAATCCAATAATGATTCAACTTCTTGTCCATTAATGTTATCAACACGCATAACAACAAGACCTCTTTTTTTGCACTGTTCAAGATCTATATTATTATCATTATTAAACTCTATATTATTATTTTCCAAATCCTTTATATCTCTTATTCTTAAAACTATTCCACTATTTAGAACAATGTCAGTATATGTTATATAGTCATCTTTTTTATCTTGATTTCCAAATTCAAATAATGATATAGTAGCCTTATTCAAAGTGTTTCCCTTATCATCCACGTTATAAGTCAATGTAGCAAGAGTTCCAAATTCAATACTTTCATCTTTTGCCTTTTGAGATAATTTTTTAGATATAGTCTCATCATTATTTTTGAACAAATTTTCACCTTTAGTGTGTAAGTTATCACTATTTAATATTACATTTTCTTTTAAATAATCAGCGAAATTTTTTGCATTATCATTATTTTTATCAATATCTTCATATATACCATCAAATTTTTTAATGACAGTGTTAGTATTATAAACATTTTTATCAGCATTCGAAGGCGAATAGAAAGATAATGATACTTGAGAATTATATATCTTATTATCTTTTCCATCATTAGTTTCTTCTTTAACATCTTTTTTACTGCTTATGCTACTTTTATCCGGATAATAGCCTGCTGATAATGTATCTACCTTTTGCAAATTATTAACCTTGTCATCAACCTGATCCTGCTCAGAAGCTCTGACCTGATTTCTTTGAATCTGACTTTCCATTCTGTTAAATGTTGCATACAACATTTTAGGTTGATTATAGTTATCATCTCCATCATCGCCATATCTCTCCTTCAATTCTTCCTTTTTCTTTTCAATCTGTTTATTTTGATCAAGTGAAGATTGCTTTAAAAGAATATAACCATTTAGCTCCTCAAAATCACCAAAATTATTTTTTAATACATTATCATCAATATCATAATGTCCAAGTTTTTTCATAGCATCTTTCATCTTATCAAAATCATTATAATCAGCAAATGTAGATTTTATATCATTTAATTTATCTTCATCTGCAAAATCAATATTTCTTTTAATAGCATTAATAGCATTTTTAAATTGATGTTTTTTAGCATTTTCAAGTTGTAAAATAGTATTGTCAATTTCTTTCTGAAGCTTCGTGTTAATATCTTTTTCTTGCTTTAATTGATTTTTTAAAGCATCAAGTTCCCCAGAATGAGTTATATTTGCTTCATTAATTTTATCATTCAATTCAGAAATTTTATCGTCAGATTCCTTTTTTAACTTTTGAAGATCATTTTTAGCTTTATCAAGCTCTTTTTTCAAATTTTCATTAGATTCTTTAGCAGATAAAGCATTTTCTTGTAATTTATCAATTAAAATCTTATTTTCTTGTAATACTTTATCTTTATCACTTAATAACTGTTGATATTCTCTTTGTTTAGATTCATTAACTTCTCTATCAGAATTTATCTGCCTATTCAACTCATTTATTTGTATATTTAATATTTTTTCTTGTATATCATTATCATTTAATTGTTGCTTTAATTTATTATTCTCTTCTTCCAATGAAGATAATTGATTTTTATATTTATCAATATCCTCTTGTCTAGATTTATTAGCAGCTTCTAGTCCCTTTAATTGCTTTTGTAATCTAGAATTTTCTTCATTTATTTCTTCATTGCTTTTTGAAACTTTAGCTATTTCTTTTTCCAATTCATTTTTACATTTTTCTACATTATCTAATTCTTGTTCAAGATTAGAAATTATATTCCTATAATGCAAAATTTTTTCTTCAACTTCTTTATTTTTTTGAGATGCTGCATTTGCAAAATTATTTAATATATCACCAACCTTTTCTCTATTTTTATCTATTTCCTGTTTTAACTTATCTATTTCTTTTTTTAATTCTTGTAATGTTTTATTTTTTCCATTTTCAATTTCATTTTTTTCTGACTGCAATTGTTGAACCTGATTCTTAAGTTCCTTAATTTCATCAGCTTGTTTTTTATTTAATGCCTCATATTTAGATATTTGTTCTGACTGTTTTTCAATCTCATCATTCAATTGTCTTTTTTCTTCATTCAATTTAATATTATCTTGTTCCAACCTTTTTAATTGTTCATTTAAACTATTTATATTATTTTTAAATGTTTTAATTTCTCTATCCTTCTCAGCAACTTTATCATTTATTTGTTTTGCAAGATCGGCAGCGTCTTTGTAATTACTAATACCAATTTCATTTAATTTATTTTCAAACTCTTGTTTCTCTTTTTGATTATTATTTATAGTTTCTAAAAGTTCTTGTATTTTCTTATCAAAAGTATCTTTATTTAAAATTTCAGCAATTCTCAAATCTTGTAAAATGTGTAATAATTTTGATCTTTCATCTTCCGATGCTTTTAATTTACCCTCAGCATCCTTAATTTGCGATTTAAGTTTTTCATTTTCAATTTTCTGTTCAGCAAGCTGGTCATTAACTGATTGTTTTTCAGTTTCCAATATTCCTATTTTAACTTTGTGCTGCTGTTCTTGTTCTGTAATTTGTTCTTGTAATTGTTTAATTTCTTTCTTATTTTTTTTAAACTCTTCATTAAATCCATCAACAACAGTCATAACTTGTTTAATTACACCATCATTTAATGGATTTTGTTTAATAGCAGCAATATTTTCTTTAACCCTTTTTATTTCTTCTTTTAGTTCTCTAACTTCATTTAACGCTACTTTAAGTTGTTCTGCAAGATCATTTTTATTTTTATTAAAAGAAGCAATAGCTTTATTATCTTTAGATATCTTATTTCCTATCAGTTCAAGAAGTTCATCAGTCGTTTTACCATTTTGAGAATCATCAGCAACTATATTTAATAATTTATCGTGTATTCTATCATTCTCTTCTTTTGATCTATTTTTATTATTTTGTATTTTTTCAATTAATTTTAAGGCTTGCTCTGCTTTATTTTCTCCATCTTTAATTTTATCATCATCTTTTTCTGCAAAAGTATTTAAAGCATTATATAATTCTTCTTGACCTTTTATATAATTTTTAAGTTTATTTTCTAAATTTGCAAATTCTTTTTGTATTAATAATATTTCTTTATTCGCTAATTCATAATCCGTATTAAGATTTTTTATATATTCCATTAAAGATTTATTTTTACCTTCAATTGTATTTTTTTCTTGTTTTAAATTTTCATTTTGATTAACAAGGTCTTGTTTTTCTGTTTCTAGTTCTTTCAGTTTTTTTTCATTTTCTTGAATTTTATTTTCAAACTTTTGAGCCTTCAATAATAAGTCTTGAATTTTCTCTGTTTGTGATTCACCTAGAGATTTAATAGCTTGTTTAATGTTTTCAATGCTTGTCTTATTGAGATTTTTTATATTACTTAAGGTATTTTTCAATTCTGTAATTTGTTTTTGATACTCATTAGATTTATTTTTGCTCTTGTCTATTTCTTCAATTTTTAATTGAATATCTTGTTCTAAACTTTTTATAATATTATTATATTTTTCTTTGTCATCATCGGCTTGTTTTTCAAGATCAGAAATTTTATTATTAAGATCAGAAATTTTATTATTAAGATCAGAAATTTTATTGCTAA
>CALXSB010000037.1 GCA_944391005.1 uncultured Rickettsiales bacterium
AATCAAATCGTTTACAGAGCTGAGCTGCATGGACTGACCGATGAACCCACTCTTTTAGGAGTGCAAGAGGAATTTGAAAAGCTCAAGCAGAAGATAAAAGAGTTTTGAAAAAATGAGGTAAAAAATAAAAACATTCAGCCTATAAACAGCAGATGTTACGTAACATAGTAGCTACTGCACCATTTGAAAGTTTTGTGCAGCAATAATTTTTGATGTGCAGCATATGAATATATTTATTCTATCCAGGTATTTATTTTGCCTCTATTTCCTTTAACAAAGTAAAGTATTCTTCTGTGAAAACTGCGGGTAATAATTCTTTTAATTTATCTTTAGCCTTTATTGCTGTAAAATTTTGCTCAATATTTACTGCCAATGTATATATTGAACTACAAAGCGACTGTTTTTGTTTAATGCAGAGCTTTTTCCAAACTGTAGGCAAATAAGCATTTACGTAATAATTAATTTTACCGTTTTCCAGCCAAGCAAATCCGGCTGCTTCGCCATCGGATAAGGAAAAGTCTTTAGTTATAGGGCAATAAAATTTATCATAAAAGTTTTTGCTGATGGTTTTTATCTGCAAACATCGTCCTAATAAGTCGTTAATTATTGGTTTTTGCTCATCAGCCATATCTTGCAAAAATTTACTTATCTTTTCCTCGCCGGCAGCATAGTTTCTTTTTTTAAATTCGGCTATTTTTTCTTCAAGCTCAGACAGCCGCTCCTGATAAATTTGCTCTCGTATATCTTGCAGCAGTTGGGGCAATGCCTGCGTTTTGTTAACAAAAATACGCCGCTTTAAAATATTATAATCACTGACAAAAAATCCTTGCTGCAAATTATTTAACGCTTTTTTGACACATAGATACTCGTTTTCACAACAATAATCTAAAATATTATTGCCGTCCCAATATAAAAAGCAATATAAATTAATTTCGCTACCGAAAACGCCTTGTTTATTCATTTCTTCAGCGACTTCGCCAACAAACAAATCACGATGTAAATTCTTCATATAATTTCTCCTTAATTCAAAACATTAAAAAAGGGCTTATTAGTAGCCCTTTTTATTAAAAAATTAACATCCCTAACGGAATGCCGATTAAGCAGACCGCTATTAAATGCATCAATAAACTTACCCAACCAAAAAGATAACAATCTTTTAGATTAATATATTCGCTGTTACCAAACAACAAACCTGCTCTGGTTGATGCTGCCGGTGAACCTAATGCCGCACTCAATGCAATAGCCGAAACTAATACAATAAGCTCAATACTCATGCCTAATGATTGCCCTACAGTACAGAAAATTGGTACAATTGATATTAACACCACTAAGTTATGGGAAACCTGAGTTAAGACACCCAAGAAAATTGCAATAACACAATAGAATACAATTGGTGACATGCCCGTCATATTATTTTGGGCGAAATCAGCGATTATTGGCATCAGTCCTGCATCGGGAGATTTCATAGCATTGCCCAAAGGGATTGTTACGGTTAAAAGTAAAATAGGATCCCAAGGAACGGCACCTCGGTTGACTAAATTTTGGAAGTCAATTCGCGCAGTGCCATCTTTTTTATTGCTTAAGATACCTACAATTAATATTAACGAAACGATACCAATAGTTCCTATACTATCAAGTAAGTCTTTCAGTGCACAAGGAGGTAAGTAGCCGGGCAAAAATAAGGCAATAATCATAATGATCATTAACGCACTGGCAAATTTTTGATCGTTGTTAAAATTATAATTACTAGCTGCTGCACGATAATCTCCATTCATATATAATGACATATCAATTTTCAAAAATAACTTACCAAAAAGTATAGTTAAACCTAGCGCAACTAAATAAACAATAGCCGTCCAAAACATATAAGAGCCATAAGCAATGGCGCTGTCCGGAGAGGCTGCAGAATACACATTCAGTGCAGACAGTCCCCAAATTGACCAAGGTTTGCAGCTATCACCCATAACGCCAATGGCGGCAATATTAAAAACTAAAAAGCCGCAAAATCTGCTTCTTTTTTCATAGCCTAAAACTTCACATAATTTATAAGAGCATGCCCAACCGATAAAAATAGATGGGAAAATAGACACTAAGAAGGACAGCAAAAAAATAACTAAGAAAAAGCAGGTTATAAATAACCATGGTTTGCCATAAAAGCATTTTCTGCTTAAAAACCAGTTAACCAATGTATCCGTAAAACCAATTTTTTCCATCCACTTTGAGAATATGGAAAACAAAATGATAAGTACAATTAGCTCTGCACCGATACCGGCAGACCAAACACTTTGAATAGTAAATCCTTCAGTTAAGGCTAGAGCAATTAATCCTAATAAAGATGGTGCAATTAAACCAATAAATGACCAGCCAAACAACAAACCAATGAAAATAAATAAAACCTGCCAGCCATATGCCGGCAAGGCAGAACTATTAATAAAAAAACCGGCAAACATCAATATAAACATTAGTACTGTTTTAAGGTAGTGTTTAATGTTATTGTCACTTGCTAAAGTCATCGACATCTCCTCCTTTAGATTATTTATATTACCAAAGATGAATCATTCATCTCTGGTAATATGTTGTATTTTTTATTGGCATTGTTCTAAAATTTGGTAAACAGGGGCGCCTTCACATTGCTTAGGCATTCTAACTCCTAAAAGCAACGCCATTGTGGGAGCTACATCTACTTGCCGAATAACTCTTTGTACATCATCATTATGAATAATGCCGTTACCAGCTGCAATAAAGATAGGAGAAACGCTGGTGTCATAGTAGCCTTTATAAGTTGGCAAACCTTGACCGTGTTCACTGACCATATTTTCACGAGGGAAAATAATGATATCTCCAGTATAAGGACCATCTAATCCTAGAACAACAGCATCCCGGTTAGTAAATGCTGCAGCAATGATGCGGCGACCATACTCATCACGATAAGCATAGAGACTATCAATGATCTCTTGTGATACTTTTTCAATATCAGCTGGGTCGATTATACCATGAGGATTTCTGCCTTTAACATTTAGTCTAATGTAACTGGTACGCACAGCAACGGCTTTAGTTTTTTCTAAATCAAGCTCCGGCAATTCGTTGCCATCAGCATCTTTTTTAAGCACTGTCCAACCTAATTCTTTCATAACACCTATACTTACACCGGAAGGACTACCTAATTTAGCTAACGGCTCTTCGTGAATCTGCTCGCCATGATCACTGGTTAAGATCAATGTCCAACCTTTATCTAATAAGTGCAGGAACTTGCCCACATATTCATCAGCATTTTCGTAGGTTTCGTCAATCAATTCCTGATAGAGTTTTTCATCAGGACAATCTTCCTTTTGCATAGCATAATTCCAGAATTGATGGGCAGAGTTGTCAATGAAATGATGGTGGGAGAATACTACTTCCATTCCTTTTTCTTCAATTAAATAATTAATAGCATCAGCTTGCCACAAAGCATTTAATCTCCAAACAGGAACTAACAATTCTTTGGTAAATTCGTAGCTGTCGCCACCCATTTGACACATCGGAGCAACATACCCTACATTATTGACTACATCATGATACATGGATTTAGGGGAAAATTTCTCATCACTATCCAATTTATATGCATGACTCATCCATAATCTAACTTTTGATCCATCTTCAGCGATTTCTAAAGCACGATAGTAGCGGGAAGTTTTGACAAAAGTACCTTTATCAAATACTTCATCAATAACATCTTTAACAAATTCTCCTTGTTTCATATTAGCTAGAACTTGACCTGATTTTTTCGTTTTATAAATAACTACTGTATCATATTTTCCCTCTTTATTAGGAATAATCAAGCATGGGCGTTTTATAGCTCCACCGTTAGAAGTGTAAATGGAAAATTCTTTAGCACCTTTTGGCAGTTCGATTCCCCAGCCATCAGGAGAAGTAATACTGCATTCCATTTTATCATAAGGGACATTAGTTACAAGTCCTTTGTCTTCAAATTGATGGAATTCTAAATTAACAGCTTTTTTCATTTTATAGCGATTAAGCATAAAGTTATCTCTTGCTTTTTGATCGCCTTTTCCTTGTACGTTGCTCCAATCCTGTTCCTCGTTATCATCTTCTTGTTCTGCCTCCAGGTCATCAATGACACAGTTAGCAGCAGCTTTTGCTGCACTATCACCAGTGGCTTGGAAACCATGGAATAAATTTTCGCTAAATTCAGTTGAAGCAACTGCATATTTTTCAATGTCACAGTTGGCTAAACTATAGTTAACACTAGCTGGTTGAGTGCCATCTACAACAAACAGATTTTCGCTATCACTGGTTGGAGGCCAAGAAGAACCGGGCCAATGAAATACCAAAGTTTTTTTGCCGGCTTCGGCAGTAACATTCCATAATTGTTCCGCTTTGCAAAGGGTAGAGTCTAAACCATAGATTATGGTTTCAATTTCGACGGGATCAGGATTCCAAAAGTCTGTTACGCCATGAGTAGCTGGATAACAACCGGTAGCTAATGTTGTCCACATTGGTGGAGTTATAGTAGGCATTGCACCTAACAAATGAAGATCCTTGCGGCAAGCACCGCGTTCAATTAGTTTTTTTACATTGGGCATTTTTCCGGCATCTATCATTCTTCTTGTTGTATCTGGCTCCATGCCATCCAAACCTATTATCATTACTTTTCTGTTGTCCATTAATAATCCCTCCAAAGTTTTCTGTTAATTTTGTATACACTCAAATGGCCATTGGTTTATATTTATTATAAACCACTTCTTGTTTTTTGCTATAGTTTTTATTTAAATTTGGTTTGCTTTATTTTAAAATTTATTAATTAATATGATGATTGTTTTCGCAATTACGAAAACACTTGACGGCTACTTTTTTATTTTGTATAATACTGCTATAGGTTGTATGATTCATAAGGGAGGGATTGTGATTTCTACGAATGATTTGTCAATAACTTTGCTTGATGACTCTTTTGAACTTTATAATAGTCAAATTGAGAAATTTTTCTTAAATACTTCAATGCTTTCCAAAACATATAATCCGGGAGAATTAGTAGAATTAATTAGCGATCCGGACGTTGTAGCCTACATTCATATAGGTAATGTTAAAATATATAACACAAATGTAAACGGCGATGAAATGTTTTTTGGCTATGCTCCGCAGTATTCAACGATAGTTTACTCACCAATTGCTAAAAACTTAAATAAATATATAATTGCCGCCAATCATGTTAAAATCTATTATTGCATATACAAAAAATATCTAGCATTTTTAGCTACCGACAATAGCTATATTTCTCATGCCATTTACGAAGTCTATTATCGCAATAATTTAAATAATCTTCCGCGCAGTCAAACAACGAATCAATCATCACGGTTTAAAGTGTACTATTATATATATTATATTGCAAAATATTTTGGGAAAGTTTTGAACAATAATGTTGATGTCATAAATATCGCTTGTCCGCCGACCAATCGCGACATTGCTTATTTTAACGATATTCATCCTAATAATGTTTCGAAATACATGTCAGAGTTAAAGAAGAGTAATATTATAAAAATGAACAAAAACCAGATGATACTAAATAGCATATCTGCCTTACAAGAAGAATTACTACGTATTCAAAAATAAAAACGTTTATTTTGTCAAAAATTTTATTAGTCTTACACAACTAAAAGCTATCTATTTATGAGATAGCTTTTAGTTGTGTAAAGTAAGAAAATACATATAAATAGCATGAGGTTTATAAAAGGTTTTATAAAGTGTCAATTTTTTTAAAATAATTTGGTTTCGGACTATAATAAAATCAGAAGTGCGTATGCGTTGGTGTTCAAATAACATAGTTAGAATACATAGGTTGCTTTATTCAGTGAGAGATAAAAAACATATTTACTGGATATATAAATTTACTTTTCGTTAAGGTTATTAAGGACAAAAAATATTTTTGAGGTGCGACTATATGAACAATTTATAGAAATAGTGGAACATATTTTTTGAAGCGTTGATAAGGTTTAAATTATGGATGGGAAATTATATGAAATAAAAAAAAACTGCAATCTTTCAGATTTTGATTTTATAGTGGCAAAAGAAGCTTTAGAAATATTATGCTTAAAGGATAATTAACAGAATCAATCTCCAAAAACATAGTTGAAGTTAATAATATCGCAACATAATTTTTATATAAAAATATATTTAATTACTAAAATAAAAAGAACAATAATGCTTAACAATACATTCTTAAACGAAAAATGAACAGAAAAATTGAAAATTGCAAGCAATATAGAGAGAATATTTAAAATAGGCATTTTAAATATTACATGGGTAAGCCTGATTGATCAAACTATATAAAGAGAAAAAGAAACGCCTTCTATAAAATATTGACAGAAAAATCGACAAATGATATAATTTTCACTGAGAGTTGCCACGGTAGGCGGTTTGCTCCCGCAAGGGAGGTGATAATATGACTATAACCGAATTAATTTTATTATTAAATCTGGTCGTAGATATTATTGCCTTGTTGTTTATAAACAACAAGAAATAGCTTCTTTTTTAAAATAAAAAAGAAACAACCGCCCTCTCCCCAAAGAACGGCGGTTGTTCTTAAAACAATCAACATCTTGGGAGTTAAACCGTCTGATTGGTGTCTGCAAACACCAACGGCAACTCTCATTTCTATAGTATATTATAATATAACAAACATTATTCGTCAAGCAAAAAAGCAAATTTTTTGACCAAGTGAGGAGACTCATTTGGTCATTTTTATTTATTAAGTATAAATGAGATCTAAACAAAAAGGAGGAAAATACTTTGACAGATAAAAATAACACATTCTCCAAAAAAATCGGCAATACTGAATATATCGTGACAGTTAAAAATGCAGAAAATGCGAAAAAAACGGCAACAGAAGCTTATCTGGAACAATGTATCAAAGAGCTCGATAAGGAAGATTTTAATATTCAAGAAACAAAATTAGAAAATGATTAAAAAACATCTTGACAATGTGTTTCTCGAAGGCACGGGTTACAGAGCAAAAACCCGCTTTGCTAAATTCTTTAACCTGCCGGAGTTAATCAGAACATTTAAAAATACAGCAGATATTCAAACCGCTGATATGCTAAAATTACCGGTTCCTCAAGTTAAAAGAGAAACCATCATCCTTCCGCCCTCGGAAATACAAGTAGAAATGGTAGCAGCCTTAGCAGACAGAGCAGAGAAAGTGCGAAATAAAATGGTCGATGTAAGCGAGGATAATATGCTGCTCATTACTAATGACGGCAGAAAATTAGCTTTAGACCAAAGATTGCTTAATCCGCTCTTAGGCGATTATGCAGAAAACAAAAGCAGTAAATGCGCTCAAAAGGGCTATGAAATCTGGGAGATAACTAAGGATAAACGCTCTACGCAAATGCTTTTCTGTGATTTATCAACACCAAAAAATGACGGCAGTTTTAATGTCTATGATGATATTAAAGATAAACTAATCGCCA
>CALXSB010000038.1 GCA_944391005.1 uncultured Rickettsiales bacterium
CTTTGGCAGACTCAGGAGCATTTGCCCAACCATGTGCAGGTTTGATAGGAGAATTAGCAACATTTAAGTTAATTTGTCCTAAAGTGGAAATTTCGCTATCAGAATCATCTAAATAAACAGATTTCATTATGCTGCTATTACCGCCCAATACTGCATTGATAGCAGTATGATCATTTTCGTTGGCGATCATATCATCTAAATCAGTAATAACGCATCCAACACCGGGGTTATTCGGAGCATCATGAGCAACAAAAATAGGTTCAGCGATATTTTCATCGCCTAAAACAATGGTCTCCCAATCCACAACAGCAGAACCCATATTAATAACAGCAGGCTGAGTGCCGTCAACAACAGTTAAGTTTGGACTTTCGCTGGTCGGCGGCCAAGAAGACCCTGGCCAATGCCAAACAAGGGTTTTTTTGCCGGCTTCTGCAAAAACATTCCATAGAGGTTCTGCCAAACAAAGTCTGGAATCTAAGGCATAAACATATCCGTCGGCTCTTTCAGTACTGGGATTAAAAAATTGAGTAATGCCGTGGGTTGCAGGATATGCGCCTGTAGCCAATGTTGTCCATTGTGGAGGAGTAACAGTAGGCATTGCGCCTAATAAAACCAAGTCCTCTCGTGCCGATCCAGCTTCAATGAAACTCTTTAAATTTGGCATAATACCTTCAGACAAGAATTTTTTTGCCAATGACGGTTCAAAACCATCAACACCAATTACAGCAATTTTTTCGCTATACACATGTTTATCCATACGTTTACTCTCCTTTTTATCAGATGCTTGATTTTTTAATTGGTCAAATCAAAAAATCCATGCTCAGTTGGCGCCAGGAGCAAAGAAATTTTATGTCTTAATAATACTCGATAATGTTTTGCGTTTCCAGCATGTTTTTCTTTAAAACTATCATATGTTGCAAAAAAAAACTGAATGTAATAAAATTTTGTAAGTGTTTATATGTTGCAATAATATTGTGATGGAATAAATTTTTCTTATTTGATATTATTAGTGTGAAAGCAAAAGGTTGACTATTGTGCACAAGTGGTCAGATTATTCAAATCATTTTAAGGAGGTTAAATAATGGCTATTGATTTAAAAAGAAATAATTTAGTTTTTGGCATACATGTAATAATAACTGTATTTTTTATGTTTTTCTTTGGCTTTTTGCCGGCATATGATCCTATAACTCCTTTGGGGATGAAACTTTTAGGAATATTTATCGGGATTGTATATGCTTGGACTACTACTAGCTTGCTATGGCCGAGCTTTTTGGGCATGGTTGCTATTGTTGTTTCTGGGGCATGTCCAATGGAAGAATTTTTGACAATATCTTTTGCTAATTCAACTGTTGTTTTTCTTATTTTAATTTTGGTATTTACAACAGCAATTAATAAAGCAGGATTGATCAATTTTATTGCAGCTTGGCTTATGAGCCGCAAGACAGTAGCAGGCAGACCTTGGTTGTTTTCGTATTTTATTCTTCTGGGTGCTTTAATTGGCGGTACATTTGTCAGTACAGTAGCTTCTGTGTTAATTTTCTGGAGCATACTTTATACTGTATGTGAAAAATTTGATTATAAGCCTTACGATAAATATCCTTCTTTGATGATTTTAGGAATTGTAATGTGCAGTATGACATTTGGCGGAAGTGTAATGCCTTTTCGTTTGACCGGATTAGTTATGACAAGTACATTAAGTGCTGCAACAGGAGGAAGTGTACAGATTTCTTTCGGTGATTATGTTTTGTTTAGCAGTGTCACGGCAGTTTTGTTTACGACATTTTATTTGTTGTTAATGCGCTTCGTTTTCAGAATAGATTTAAGTGCAATGTCAGGTATTAGTGCTGATTTAATTGATAAGAGCGCTTTAGAGTTAAGCAAACGGCAAAAAGTAGTTTTTTCATTTTTAATTTTTATGATAATTTTGTTGTTTTTACCGGACTTTTTACCGGATGCTTGGGCAGTAACAAGCTTATTAACTAATCTTGGTACATGCGGAATAATGCTGATTTTGTTGGTAATAATGATGATAGTCAATATTGATGGCGAGCCGATTTTGACATATAAAGAAGCCGTTAAAGGTGTAGATTGGGATATGGTATATTTGTTTGCTGTAATCTTGCCGTTTTCAAGCTTGCTTACTACAGATGCAACTGGCGTGAAACCATTTATGTTGCAGATTTTAAATCCTGTGCTCAATGCAAGTTCTTTCCTGACATTTATGATATCTATTTTAGTAATCGATTTTGTGTTAACTAACTTTATGAATAATGCAGTTTTAGGCATAATTTTTGTAAATTTATGTGCACCGATTTGCATTTCTTTAGGAATTTCTCCTGCTCCAATGATTATGGTCTTAATGTGGACTAACCAATTTGCCTTTATGACTCCTGCAGCATCAGCTCCTGCTGCATTTGTATTTGGAAACAGTGAGTGGATAAAAGCTAGTGGAATGTATAAATATATTGCAATCACACTTCTGCTCCTGTTTATATTTGCTCTAGCAATTGGTATACCTTACTCCAATATTATTTTCAAATAATGAGTAAATTTAAAAAACTCCTTGATAATTTTATCAAGGAGTTTTTTATAAAGCAGGAAAACAAAAGTATATGATAAATTTACTGCTAATTTAGCTTTAAAGCAATTACTTGCAAATCAAAACAAAAAGGTTGCTTTGATGAAAAAGTGAAAAACTGCTTTTGATAAAGCATATTAATTACAATCTGTGCTCTTGCAAGAAAAAAGAATAAAGAGGATTTTGGTTAGATGGTTGCAAAAAGGATAGAGCTATAGTAAAATTAAAGCAAAAAAGGAGCAGAAAAATGAAAAAACGAAAAATTTTACTGATATTTGTGCTGGCGCTGGCAGTTTTAGCCTTGGGCGGCTGCGGGAGAGAAGAAGC
>CALXSB010000039.1 GCA_944391005.1 uncultured Rickettsiales bacterium
CATGGAATACATGGCAAGCCACGAAACCTACAGAGGCGCTTTAGCAACTCAATCAATTTTGACCATTACATCAAATGTTGTTTATGGAAAAAATACGGGATCCACACCTTGTGGTAGAAAAGCCGGAACTCCTTTTGCACCGGGTGCAAACCCAATGAACGGCAGAGACACAAAAGGTGCCATTGCCGCCCTAAGTTCCGTTGCGAAACTTCCTTTCACCTACTCAAGAGATGGAATTTCCTACACTTTTGCAATTACTCCGCAGGCATTGGGCAAAGATAAAAATACACAAATCAACAATCTTGTTTCATTACTTGACGGATATTTTACACCAAAAGGTGGACAGCACCTCAATGTAAATGTATTTGTAAAAGAATTGCTTGAGGACGCAATGAACCATCCAGAAAAATATCCTCAACTTACAATTAGAGTTTCCGGTTATGCTGTTAATTTTATAAAATTAACAAGGGAACAACAATTGGATGTTATTAGCAGGACTATTAATAGTTGTATGTAGTTAAATAATAGCCTATCAATTTTATTGATAATATTGATAATTTTTATAAAAAATATTTGTGGTATTAATTAATACCACAATATTTAATTAATGTTGTATTTAATTTTAATTGATTTAATATTCTTTAAAAATGTTCTTTTATACCATGAAAAAAATATTAAATTTATTGTTTTTAGTTTTAATTTCATGCACAATGAATAATATAAAAAATTCAGAAAAAATATCTTTTTATGATTTTTCTAAGGAAAGAAATCAAAAAAATTCGCTAGTTTTATTCGGGTTTAATTATTCATTTATAAATGTTATACTTCCAAATGATTTTAATTCAACGCCGGATAATTACGGAATACAGGGAAATTTAAAAATGTATGAGATATTAACACACGGCAAAACATTTAAAAATTGGAATAGGATGATTACGGTTTTTGAAAATATTTTTTCAAAGAATGTAAATCTTAATCTTGTTGTTGATAGTTATATAGAATCATCAAAAAATTCATCAACATGTAAAAGCGTTAATTCTGATATACAGGTTGTTGAAAAAAATAAAAATAGTGCCATTATTGTAATGCAGTGTGGAGAATTAGTTGAAGGAACAATACCAGAACAGGTTGGAAAACAGGGCGAAATAACTTTTATTAAGATTATTTTTAACTCAGAAAATGATTTTTTAAACAGAAATTTCGGCATTATGTATAGCTTTAGGGGAGATACATTTAAAATAAAGCCTGTTGATGAAATAATTAATTTGAATAGTTATAAAGAATTTTACAATTTAGCAAACGAAACACTTATTTGCACTTCAAAGAATACAAATCCATATTGTAGAAATATAATGTTTACAAAACCAAAAGAATTTAATATATTAAAATATAAAATACCAAATGGCTATATATCAACCAAAGAATCACTCGCCAATAATTCTGATGATCTTATAATCATGGATGGCGACAATTTTAACAATCCAAATAATCCTTTTATAAAAATAACATATCATAGCAAATATTTATCAATAAATAAACTATTTGATGAAATAAAAAATGAATTTTATTCAAAGTATACCAATGTTAACTTTAATCAGATATATATAAACAATATAAATTTATATCAAACCAACATATACGCATCAAATATTAGCTATGAGAATAACAAAACAACCGCCTATTCTAAAATACTATTTATAAAATTAAAGGATAAAATAGCTTCTGTTGAAATTAATTTTAACAAAAATACGCAAAAAAATGAAATGTTTGCTAATGATTTTATAAAAAGCATTGTTTTAGAATAGAAATATTTTAGGCTTGCAAACTTTATTACTTATGCAGCCTAATCACCATTTTATCATTAAATAAAACTTTTAATTTTTGTCTATTTTGTTCAAATGATTGAGAATTTTCTTCTTTAAACAGTTCTTCAATTGCTGTAAACAGCTCTAATCTTTTTAGATACTTGTCAATATTTCCTTCTGTGTAGCTAATCTTTGAATATATCGCCATTTTTATAATGGACGTTATAAATTCTATGTTTAGCTTTCTGCCAGTTATTTCTTCATATTTTTGCTTTATATCAATAATAATTTCTTCCTGCCATTTAAATATTGATACAAATTCTATGTTATAGTTTGTGTATATGGCATCGCCAAAATCAATTATGCCGCTTAATTTTTTACCATCAACCAGCACATTGCCCTTGTGCAAATCGTTATGGCATAAAACATCGTCCTCATCTCTGAAATCAAAAGCTGTAAAAGTGTTAATGCACTTGTTAAAATCTTCCTCTAAATTATATTTTTTCAAAAAATCAGGCAATGTGTCATAATTAAATAAAAAATTATTTAAAGTTAATCTATATCTGTAAAATGGCAGATTATCGGCATCAAGATTGTATTTTTTTAGAGGCTTGACGTCAATAGAGTGAATTTCTTTTAGAAAATTTGTAAAATCGTTGGTTATATCTGCCTTTGTGTGGTATAGATTTTCACCTTTTATTAGCTTTAGGACAGAGAACATAAAATCTTTTTCTTTATATATTTGAATATTGGATATTTCTGTTGTGATAAATTTTCTTATATTATCGGTTATTATTTTTTCTTTTTCATAGACGCAGTCAAACCTTGTGTCCTTTTTAGGAAATCTAAATATAATTTCATCGTTTAAAATCAATATGTCGCTTTCCCAGCCTTCAGTAATTAACTTTGTGGTTTTAATTTCTATTTTCGGAAAATATTTTTTTATTATGTCAATATACATTTTCAATCTTTATAATCATCTCTAATATTATTAAAAAACAAGATATTTAATAAATCAATTTAATATTTATACAATCTTTGCCTTCATGTCAATGGTCCGCACTCCATCAGACCGTGGAGAGATCCCCGCCTCTTCACCACACTGTGAAGGGCCACTCCATCTCAACCACAATGTGAAGGCACGACCAACTTCACCTAAATGTGAAGAGTCTCTCTCGGTCCCACGTGAAGACAGCATCTCAGTCCTCACTGTTAAAGACTCTCTCAGATCCACCTGTAAAGCAATTCACGCTCCATCCCCTGTAAAACCCCAATCTCCGCCATCCTGTGAAGACAAGCTCTCGATCCCCTATGAAGACGGCCTCTCAGCCCCCAGTGAAGAAACCACGTCTTCCACTCCACCATATGAAGAGACCTCTCCATATTACCCGCCATATGAAGGGCCCATCAACATCATACCAATGTGAAGGAACTACTCTATCTTCACCATCCTGTGAAGGGGCTACTCTATCCACGCCCCCCCTGTGAAGGGTTTCTCTTGACCCCCCCTGTGAAGGACCACTCCCAGACCACCCTGTGAAGATAACCTCTCAGACCCCCCCTGTGAAGGACCCCTCCCAGACCCCCCCTGTGAAGGGGGGTAAGGGGGGTTCGCCTCCCTTCGTAAGGGAGGTGTCCCGAAGGGACGGTGGGTTGATATAGAAATTAAAAATTAAGAATAAATAATTTAATAATTAATAATTTTTATAATAAATAATAATAAATTAATAATTGTAATATAATACTAATA
>CALXSB010000040.1 GCA_944391005.1 uncultured Rickettsiales bacterium
TATTAAATTAACCCAATAGTTCTGTTCATAATTTATTAATATTAAATGATAAGCTCCGCTGGTAGTGTTGCAAAAGCTTCGCTTTTGTGAACCACTAGCCTAGCTAGTGGATTATGGTTGCAATATAGAAAATAGGAAGTATAACTTCCTAAAAAATATTCTAAAATTTAATACTAATTAAATTTTATTCCACAAAATTTCCAAATTATTTTATTAAAAAATTAATTAGCTATTTTGTGTTATATAATCAACTGCTTTACCAACTGTAGTAATTTTTTCAGCTGCTTCATCTGGAATTTCAATTCCAAATTCTTCTTCAAAAGCCATAACCAATTCAACTTGGTCTAAACTATCAGCCCCTAAATCATCAATAAAACTTGCAGCAGGAACTACTTTTTCTTCATCAACACCAAGTTGATCTACTATAATTTTTTTAACTTTTTCTAATACATCAGTCATATTTTTACAATTAATTAATATTTTATAGACATTAGTATAATTTTTATTTTTTAAATATCAAGGTTTTTTATACTTTTTTCACAAAAATATTACAAAATATTTCAATGAGAAGCCATTTATAAAGTCTCAATAACATTTAAAAAACTATTGCATATTTTTTTTAAACATTGTAAAGTTATAAATCGTTGTAAAATGGAGAAGTGCCAGAGTGGTTGAATGGAACGGTCTCGAAAACCGTCATGCTTCGTAAGGGGCATCGCGGGTTCAAATCCCGCCTTCTCCGCCATCAAATTCAAAAAATAACTATTATAAAATATATACAGAGTCAGTAATTATCGCAGCGTTCAAGTGCAAGGTAAAATAATGTAAGTTTACTTGGTTTCAGTTGGGCCTCATGCTTTAATTTCTATATCGGCCCACCGTCCCTTCGGAACACCTCCCTTACGAAGGGAGGCGAACCCCCCTTACCCCCCTTGACAGGGGGGGTAGATTTCTGTATACTCCCATTTACATGGGTGTGATGTTGGGTGTGGCCATTGACATGGTGGTGGATATTGAGATTTACAGGGGGTGTGGAGATATAGTGGCCCATTGACATGGGAGTGAATTGAAGGGTTGTTAACATGGGTGGCAAGTTGGGAGTCTACCATCACAGTGAGTGGAGATAGCGTTTTCTTCACAGTTGGGTGGATATGGAGTGATGCTCTTCATAGGGTGGTGGAGTGTGAGTTGTTTCAGAGGGGAAACTAAGATAGTGTCTTGACAGGCACGGTGAAGATGAAGGCCCCTCACGGGTGGCACTTTACGGACCAACAGGTTAAAATGATTGTGCAAGTGCAAAGGCAATGGGAAATGTGCTTGCACAATTTCACCAATGAGTGGCTTTAGCTCGAGTGTTTGCCGAAGCACGATTGGAGTGAAACGATAGTTCAAGCACATCATTTTTCTGCTTCGTGCTTCACATTCACTTTGTTCAGTTGGCACTTCGCCGAACAACAAGTTTGTGATTGCAAGCAAGCTTGCATCACATCGGCTTCGTGTTTCACCTTCACTTGCTTCGCAAGTTCAGTTGGCACTTCGCCCAACGACAGACTACCGAAATCAAGCAAACACGAAGCAAAAACAAACGAAGCTTGCTTCAGTTTATTAACCTGTTGGTTTGCGAAGTGTGATGTGAACGAAGTGAAGCTCAAGCTTGTTTCGGTTGGGCTTCGTGCTTTTTACTTCCTTTAGTCATTTTGGCATTTTATGGAACAACAAATTAAAACGATTCGGCAAGTAGATCATTTTGCTATTTTGTGCTTTTTTGTTGTAGAAAAATTATTTATACAATTGTTCTGATTAATTTTTTTATTGGATTAAATAAATTTATTTAAAGCAATCTTCAGGATTAAAGTTTTTATCTTTTTTTAATTCTTCTAGCCTTTGCTGTATGAAAAATTGCATAAAGTTTAATTCATTATCACTTATACTCTTTTCTTGACCTTCTTTTTCATATTCGTCAAGAATTCCTGAGATTACTCTTATGGCCTCACAGTTTTCACCTTTGTCTGACAATAAAATTGCCAACATTTGTTTTGTCCATAAAGGTGCATTTTCCGGTGAATTTTCTTTAAGCTTTTTTGCCATTTCTATGGCCAAGTCTTTGTCTTTATATACGTTGTTGGCTAAATACATTGCCTGATAATACCACCACCATTTAGTCTTTGGATCTTTGTCTGCGTGGCTGTTTAAATAATTTATTATATATATAACATCCTCTTGGTTTTGTGTTAATGAGTAATAGTAGGCAGCTAAAGACGGTATATAGTTGGATCTGCTGTCAAGGCTATCAAGTAGATTAAACCATTGTGAAAGTTTGTTATAATCATAATCTTTTAGAGGGCTGAACCTGCCGAATGTATCCCCAGTGTTTTGTATCATAAAACCCTTATATCTAAAATAAAATTCTTCATCACCAAATGAAAAAGCTTTTATAGTAGAAAGAGTTGGAACTTCTGGAACAATGCCCAAATCTGGTTTTATGTTTTCAGTTTTGTACCAAAAAATTATTTGCAAAAGGAGAAATAAAATTATGAAAATCGCGTCAAGAAATAATTCAGTTTTTCTTGAAATATTTATTTGTGAAATAAAATTATTCATATTTTATCCTCATTGTTTTTTAAAATTGTTTTCTTCTGAAATCATTAAAGGCTATAAATAGCATTAATAATATATAAATAAACGATTGAATTAGAACTATATAAATGTCGCTGTTGTCTTTAACACCATATAATAGCCATTCAGTTTTACCAAATAAATCAAGTCGTGGAAATACTGTTGATATAATTTTTAGCAATCCTTCAGAAAAACCTCTGTAATTAGAAACTGACGCAATGCTTTTCGGCATAGAAATACTATATACAAAAAATCCCATCATTCTTGAAATAAAATAGAATGAAAATGTAGCTAATACTGATACAACCGCACTTTTTAAAATTAAGGATGAAACTATTGCAAATGTTGATACAAGCATTAATTCCAATATAACGCTGATACTCCACCATAATAGACCGCTAATGTTGGGGTTATTAAAAAACCATGCAACAAATATAACTGGAATTATTAATATTAAAGAAATTAAGTTAAAGCTTGCCCAATAGGATAAAACAAATGCATTTCTAGATATTGGTTTTGCGAGTATGAAATCAATTTCTTTGTTTTCAAATTCTTTATTTATGTAGAAGCATATAAAAAGCACCATTCCACAAACTATTATAATTCTTGATAGGAAAGCAAAATATACAAGCTGCATCTGTGCTTCTTCTGAAAGTGCAGAAAATCCTATAAGGTTTGAAAGGCCAAATACGCCAGCCAGTATTATTAAAAGACTTAAATATAATTTATCTCTTAAACCTGTAAGTAATATAAATTTAAATAATGTTTTCATTTTTTACTCCTGCATATAATCATCTTTATTACCTAAAATATTATAGATCTGTCTATCATAAGAACCAACTTCACCATCAGGTTTTACTATAGTCGCCTTAATAAATATAACAGTTTCTTTTAATTCTTTTTCTCTATTTGTACTTTTAAATAGACCACCAACTAATGGAATACTGCTTAGAACTGGAATGCCGGTATCTGTGGATGTAGATTCTTCAGACATTAAACCACCAATCACTAAAACATTTCCTGATTTAATTTTTAAATGGGCTTGAACTGATTTACTTTGAATTACAGGAACAACGTTTAATTCGTTTACAGGATCCACAACCTCAGATATTTGTTCTTTCAACTCTGGAACGACATTTAATGTGATTTCATTTTTTTCCATATTAATAGATGGCGTTACACTTAGCATTACACCAACATCTTCCTCTTGTTTTGTTGAGGTATAAGTTGTGTTTGTTATATTATTATCATTGTCATCTTCCTCTTCTTTTTCAATACTAAAGTAAATCAATTTATTAACAAATTTTAACTCAGCCTTTTGATTGTTCATAGCGTGAACACGGGGACTTGATAATGTTTTTGTTAAACCAAATTCTTGAAGGGCGTTAATTGCAGCGTTTAAATTTCCTCCAAAAACCGCTGTTGTTATATTGCCATTTACACCGCCGCTAGTGCTTAAATCTTCGGGATCTGCATTAAAAGTGATGCCTCCGTGCCCTTCATTTACAAAACTCCAATCTATACCCATTCTATATCTATCATTCAATGTTACTTCAACAATTTTAGCTTCAATTAAAACTTGAGCAGCATAATTCATTTTAACATGTTCTATATAGTTTGATACGGCCAATTGAGTTTTGTAATTGGCATAAACTGTAATTATACCGGCAGGTTTATTAATTATTATTTTATAGGCACTTGTATTTGAATTATTGGCTGTATTAGAAGCACCATCATTATTTAGAGCTATTATTTCATTAAGGGAATCCTCCACTGTTTTCCATACTTCATTATCAATTAAAAAATCAACATTATAGGTTTTTGTGTATGGCAAATCTTTTTCAAACCTCAAAATATTATCTGTATAGGTATATCTTAAGTTTGCTAAATCAGCTATTCTTTGAACAACAACCTCTAAGGGCTTATTTGAAACTTTTAAAATTATACCACCAGTTATGTCGGGGTCTACTTCAATATCAACGTCTGCCAGCCTTCCTAATTCTATTAGGACATCCTTTATTGGAATTTCCTCCGTTACAGCAAATGAGATTAATTCACCATTTCCCATTGGCGGAGGAGGCGGTGCAACCAATAATTTTGAAATATTTGGTGTTGTCGCTGTTATTGTGGATAAATTCTTTGTCTGCAAATCTTGATTTTTATTGCCATGGATAACAGTATCTTCAAGCTCTTGTCTTGTCATTCCGCTATCAGGATCTATAACACTTTCATTAATTATCTTTTTACCACACGAACTAATCAAAATTATGGCAAAAAACAAATATAGATATCTTTTAAAACTAATCATATTTCTCCCCAAGTCTTATGTTTTAAATATAATCAAAGATTTTTCTATAGTCAAGAAATAATTGCAAATTAATAAAAATGTCTACAAAGTTGACAGATATATTTAAGAATGAACTTTTATTCTTCTTGAAAATGGATGATTTTGACGAAGCTGATAGGTGAGTTTACAACGGAATTAAGAGTTGGCTTAGACTTTTTGCCTCCATTTGTAATGGAGGTGTCCCGAAGGGACGGTGGGTTGATAAGATAATCAAAAATAAACTTTTTGTCTCAATTTATAATTGGTGTGTTAATGAAGTCAGCGGTGGGTTGACAAAGAAATTAAGAATTAAAACTTCAAGTTTCCACCCCCTGTGATGGCACTCTCTTGATTCACCATGTGAATGGCACCTCTCGCCCCCCCTGTGAAGGGGGGATATGGGGGTTCGCCTCCCTTGGTAAGGGAGGTGTCCCGAAGGGACGGTGGGTTGATATAGAAATTAAAAATTAAGAATAAATAATTTAATAATTAATAATTTTTATAATAAATAATAATAAATTAATAATTGTAATATAATACTAATA
>CALXSB010000041.1 GCA_944391005.1 uncultured Rickettsiales bacterium
CATTATTTTATGGTCCTCCAGGTCTAGGTAAAACAACACTGTCTCAAATTATAGCCCACGAAATGGGCGTAGGCTTTAAGGGAACGTCTGGCCCTATAATCTCAAAGGCGGGAGATTTGGCGGCAATTTTAACAAACCTACAGCCAAATGATGTATTATTTATAGACGAAATTCATAGATTACATACATCTGTTGAAGAAGTTTTATACTCTGCAATGGAAGATTTTAAACTTGACATAATAATTGGCGAAGGCCCTGCTGCTAGAACAATAAAGATAGATTTGCCAAAATTTACTTTAATTGGAGCTACAACAAGGCTAGGATTACTTTCAAATCCTTTAAGAGATAGATTCGGAATTCCATTAAAATTAAACTTTTATTCCAATGACGAACTACAACAAATAGTTGAGAGAGATTGCAATATATTGGATATTAAAATTGCTAATGAAGCTAGTTTTGAAATTGCAAAAAGATCAAGAGGAACGCCGAGAATTGCAATAAGACTACTCAAAAGAGTCAGGGATTTTGCGATTGTAGCAAAAAAAGGTGAGATAGACTTAGAAATTGTAAAATTGGCACTAGAAAGATTAAATGTTGATGAAATGGGTTTAGATAGCTCCGACATAAAATATTTACGATTTATAATAGAAAATTATGGCGGTGGACCAGTTGGTATAGATACTCTTTCCGCAGCTCTATCAGAAGAAAGGGATTCAATAGAAGACACAATTGAACCATTCTTAATTCAACAAGGGTTTGTTAATAAAACACCACGTGGAAGGGTTATAACTCAAAAAGCCTACAAACATTTAAATATTAAATTTGGAAGCAATGATAATATGCTATTATAAAAAACATTTTATAATTTACATTAATTACTGACCAATTTCACAAACTTATGAAGATCATCAGTATTTATTTAAATGCACATAGTTCTTGTAATGCTTTGTCTATAGTATAGATAAGATTTGTTCCGCTAAAATCTATGGTGTTATTGTTATAGTATATATATAAAAACGACATTTATTCATACACTACAAGTCCGATTGCGATATTTAATATTAATAGATATTGCAAATTTTTTATACATTTGATTTCTATATCAACCCACCGTCCCTTCGGGACACCTCCATTACGAATGGAGGCAAAAAGTCTAAGCCAACTCTTAATTCTGTTGTCAACCCACCTGTCAACTTTGTTGACATCCTCCCTTACCAAGGGAGGCGAACCCCCCTATCCCCCCTTCACAGGGGGGTCTGGGAGTGGCCCTTGACAGGGGGGTGTATATTGAGATTCACATGGGGGTGGGGTATGGGTTCTTCACAGTGGGCCTAAGATAGTATATTTACAGGTGTGGGTAGAGAAGAATGGGTTATTCACAGGATGGTGAAGACAAGTGGTTGCTTCACGAGGAAGCGATGGTTTTTTCTTTACAGGATATTTTGGTAGCATTTCATAGGTTGAGACTAATGGAGTCTTGAGAATTGAAAAAAGAATAGCGTTATTTTACACGAGTATTGGTATGGTTATTCCCATTGCAGGTGGTTAAATAGTAAAAACTTCTTGACAGAGGAGATTTTTAGTGAAGACTTGAGGGACGATTAAAGTGGTATTCACTCATGAGGCAAATATTGAGATTGATAGAAAAATAAGGAGATTATCTTCTATATTATCCTATCAAGAAGATTTCTTTCATAAGTCCACTTGTCAAATATGGTGGTGTGTCCTGTAATATGTATTATTACTATATTGTTATATTATTTAATGAATTAAAGAATATATATTATATATTTTTATTATAAGTAAATTATTATATACTATCAGAATAATAATAGAATGAATAAAAATAGGTAATATTTTAAAAAATATTGAATATTGGTGATGGATTTAAAAACCAACCTAATAATTATACTTGAGATCAAATATAATTATTAGATTGGTTAAAAATAATATAAAAATTATATCTAGGCTTCTTCAGCTATCTGTTCACATTTAGAAATATCTGTGAATTTTACTCTTTGTTTTGATATTTCTATAATTTTTGCTGTAGCTTCTTCTAAAGAAATACCTTCTAATATTGCATATTCTGAAGCTAATCTATAAATGGCGGTTTCATAGATCATCCTTTCACTAAAGGATCTATCAGCTTCTTCAACATCTCTGGTTAAATCCCTAATTACTTCAGCGATTAAAAATATATTTCCAGAATTAATCTTTTCTTCGTATTCTTTAGCTCTCCTACTCCACATACCTTTGATTTTTTTAACACCATTGCTAAGAATAGTAAATACTTCCTCCATATCTTCCTTAGAAGATAATTTTCTAACACCCATATTTTCAATTTGATTTTCTGGAACAGTAACGGTCAACCTTTCTTTTTCAAAATATAAAACTAGGCATCTGCTTTTAAAGTCTTTTAATTCAATAGTTTGAATTTCTTTTACTTTGGCAACGCCGTGAGTCCTATAAACGCAATATTCGCCAACTTTGAAATCTAAATTCTTTTTCATTTTAAAATATTACTTGAATTAATAAAAATAACATCTATAATTTAAACAAGTTAAATATATATATGGTATATAAAATACAATTTGATTATATCATATGTTTTTATTTTATGCAAGCTTTTATTTTAAAAAATGAAAATACTTAACAAATTATATAGACTTTTTACAAAAAAGGAAAAGAAATTAACGCCTCCATTGTATAATAAAGTTATAAGTTTTGATAATTCAGACTTTAGAGAGGAAAAGTTTAAAAAGAATATACTTTTTACAATATTATTTTTGTTTTTGTTATTTGTTTTTGCTTTTTTATATGTATATTTTAAAAAAATATCACAATTTAATAATAGCGAAACAAATAGTGAACTTCCACCTTTAAAAATTGTCATACCATATCCGAATAGTTCATTAAATATTGATGATTATGAAATATTAAAATATACAATACAAAGTGGGGATAGCCTTATTAGCATTTTGACAAAAGAGGTTGGCGTATCAAATGAAGATGCCTATAATATATTATCAGAATTGAAGAAAGTCTATAATATATCACAATTAAAAGCCGGCCAGGTAATTAATATAAAATATAGAATTTTTATAAATCAAGATCCGAATGGAAAAATTGAAGATAAGGTAGTTCTTGAAGAATTAAGGCTCGGAGTTGATAATAATGAGAAAGAAGTTGTAGTTAGTTATGATAAAGATAATAAATACGTAGCAACTCAAAATAAAGTGGCTTTAAATAAGAGTTATTTAAAATATAAAGTTAAAATTAATGATAGTTTATATAACGATGGAGTTGATTCTGGTATTCCACCAAGTATAATGCTTGAATTTATAAAAATGTTCAGTTTTGATATTGACTTTCAAAGAGATCTAAGGTCTGGAGATACATTTGAAGTTTTATTTGAAAGCTATTATACAGAGGATGGTAAAAAAGTTAAAGACGGAAATATACTTTTTGCAAGTCTTGACAACCAAGGAAGAAAATTTGAAATGTATAAATATGATGATGCGAAAGGTGCAAACTATTTTAATTCAAACGGACAAAGCGTTCAAAAATCTTTATTAAAAACACCTATTAATGGTGCAAGAATTAGCTCTCGTTTTTCTACAAGAAGGAAACATCCAGTGCTAGGTTATACAAGGGCTCATAAAGGTATTGATTTTGCAGCTCCTGTTGGAACACCATTTTATGCAGCAGGAAGCGGAACTGTTACGAAAGTTGTTAGAAATTGTAGAGTTGGACAAAGAAGATGCAATGGTGGTTTTGGAAATTATGTTGCAATAAGACATACAAACAATTATACAACAGAATATGCCCATATATCTAGAGTAGCAAGCAATATAAAGGTTGGTAGTAAAGTAAAACAGGGTCAGGTTATAGCTTATGTTGGCAATACAGGTTTAACTACCGGTCCACATTTGCACTATGGGGTAGTATACAACGGAGAAAGAATAAACCCTGATAGAGTAAAATCATTACCAAGTATTAAATTAATAGGAAAAGATTTAATTGACTTTAATAAAGAAGTTGAAAAAATTAATTTATATAGATTGAATATTCCTAATCAAAGTTTAAGACTTAAAAAATGATAAAAAGAAATGGATATACAATTATAGAAATAACAATAATAGTTATAGCATTAAGCATATTCTTAGGAATATTTGTTAATGCTAATTTTAAAAGAGAATCAAACGAAATAAAAAAAGTTGTCAGCGATATTCAAGACTATACAGTATCCATAGGTGAATTTAAAAGAAAATACGGTTTTTTACCAGGAGATATTAAAAAAACTCAAATATTTAGTTTGTCAGAAACAAATACAGATGGCAATGAAAATAACATAATTGAAGATCTAAATCAACAGGTTGGAATAAGTAATCAAAATCTAAGACTTGATGGTGAAATTGGAAATTTCTGGCTTCACCTGTATAAATCAGATTTTACTCCTGGAAATAATAATATATATCCTTTTTTAGAATATTTCAATAGTGGAATATTAGTATTTAGCAAAAACAATCAAAACTATTTCCATATTGGTATAGCGGGAACGAATAAAGATAATGAAATAGAACTTATAAATATTTTAACTCCGAATCAAGCATATCAAATAGATAAAAAAATGGATGACGGACTTCCATATTCCGGCAGAATTCTTGTTTATGGTGGCAAATATTTAAATGCTTTTGATAAAAATAATGTTGATAGGAAATGTGCAACAGCCAATGAGTATTTAACTATATATGAAGAGCAACTTTGTCAGTTAATTATAGAATTAAATATATAACACTATTCCTATTATTCTTTCTATTAATACTTTTAATATCCAATATATAATATTAAAGCATCTATTAATCTATACTACTCATCTTATAAATTTTTTATATTTTCATTTCAATTAAACCACCTTACAAGACTTTTTTGATATAAAGATTTTTTATTCACAGAAATAGAAACAAATTTATTGTTTCCATTACAGTAAAAGATAAAACTATTTATATGGTTTAAAGTATAAATTATAAAAAGCAAATAACTACTATGTCAACAAATATCAGCATCTATTACTATATGAATAAATATATCATCTTACTGCCATATGAAGGGATCCTTTTACTACAAAACTGTAAGTGCAAATCATTCACTATTCTGTTTAGAGTATACAATATTCAATATCATTATCAATAGTGTATTTTTCTATTATCACCACCATGTTAAGGTGATACTGGCATATTATTTTCTTTACGTAAAGCGAATATTGCATTCAATTCCTACCTGTAAATACTTAGCCACTAATTCACTCTATAAAATAGGAATCTACTCCTAGGTCAACGCGTCAATGTTTTCCTCTAAAACTCCATTGGAGTCAAAATCCGCCATATTATTGGTGGTTGCGTGAAATAGTAATTTCATATTGAGAAAGAAAAAAATTATGTTGATTTTTTATTATTATTTGTTAATTCTGTATTAAGTGTTTAAATAATATTATATGCTGATAGTTTGTTGGGATTATGACGGAACTCTTGTTAGTTCTGAATTAATTTATAAAAATATTTTTATAAATTACCTTAAGAAAAATGGATATGTCCTTAAGGATATTGAAGATGAATATTATTTTTCAAGATATGCTGGCAAACATCCTTTTACAGTTCTTGAACAACTTAAAAGTGATG
>CALXSB010000042.1 GCA_944391005.1 uncultured Rickettsiales bacterium
GCATTTGTACGGATAAGGAACGCTGGCCGATGAAAGTTCCTGAAGGCGGACTAATGGATTTAAACGTCGTGTTGCACCCAGCTTCACCAACCCAGGCATTGCTTGAGTGGCTGTAATATATAAATATCCAGCTTTTTGATTGGCAATACGATAATCTACATCAGCCTCACGTTTATCAATTTCTTTCAGCTTGGCTTCAAATTCTTGACGTTCTTGCTCGGTAAGAGCCTTGGTTAAAGATTGTTCATACATACGACGTTGCTTTTGGAGTTCAAGTTTTGCTTTCTCAGCCTCAGCCAATAATTTTTCCTGTTCTCTTAGCCTACGACGTTCTTCTTTGATTCTTTCTTTTTCTTCTGCTTTGAATAGTTTTTCTTCAAGCTCTAAGGTAAGAAGTTCAAGGCATAGGTCAAGATATTGTTGGTTGATGGCTACACCCATAAGAGCCGCCTTTTTGTTAATAGCAGAAAATTTCTTGGTAATTAAGTCTTTGGAAGCGATGATATTAGTGGAATTTACAGCTTTTTTCTTCTGGTTAAAATAATAATTAAAACCAATAAGCAAATTTTCACAGAAAGTTTTTTGAAATTGTCTTCCTTTGGCTTCAGACCCATCAATACGATATATACGGGTTGTGATAATGGCTTCGCCGCACCCAATTAATTCACCAATAGCCTTTTGTACGTTGGCTTTTTTACAAGCAATAGTATCAAGATTATGATAGGTTGGTTCATATTCAATTCCAAGTTCTTGCATAGTAATAATGCCTTCAGCCATACCAATCTCAAGTCTATATTCTTCTAATTGTTTTTTAGAATTAGTAATGTTTTGGTTGATTTGATGTAAAGAATTGTTGGCTTGAGTAATTTGAGAATTAAGTTCATTAATGCGATTTGTTTTGATTTGTAGTGTTTTTTCAATTTCTTCCATTTGATGCTCTAGTTCTTGTTTTTGTTTTTTAAGAAGGTTGTTAAACATAAGGCGCTCTCCTTTCAGTGTCTATTATACCACACTTTTAGGTGAAAGTCAACACATTTTTTGAGTGAGTTTTGTGTGAGTTACCACATTTTTCAGTTTTCAAAGTTTTCTTCTTTCCACTACATCCTCTATTATTTTTCAAATTATAACATATTTTTATAATAAAGTCAAGTATTAATTAAATATAAAAATTTATAATTTATTCATAATTTACATATTGACAAATTAAATAATTTATGGTATAATAAATAATAAAGTAATTTATAATAATTTATAATATATTATATTATATATTATATTATATATTATATTATATATTATATTATATATTATATTATTATTATAAAATATTGACAAATTTCATATAATATATTATAATATAATAAAATAATAAAAAATAATAAAAGGAGGTGAAAATTTTGATTTGGTATGATATGAGCTACAATCAGTTCGAGTCTGATTTTTTGAATAAATTAGAAACTGAATCCGAAAAAAATGAAATAGAGGATGCTGTAGATGAGCCTGACCAAACAAATTCATTTATTTTCAATAGATACGAGTGCATTTTATGAACCAGATGAGCAATATATTCATCAGAGATTGTTGAAATTATATAAACTTAAAAAGAAAGATTTACCAAAATGGAAAAAATCTAGTGTCAATCGTGTTATTAAGAAAGAAAAGGCGAAATTAACTGAGCTACTGGATAAGCGACTTGAAGATAATAATCCTCGCCAATTAAATCAATCAGCTTTAGTTGATAGAAATGTCGTTAGTTTATTTGAAAGCGCATTAACTAGAGCGCTGGAGATTCCAACTAATAGGTTAACTTATGACTTGATGATACTCAATGTATTTTTCTTTCAAGTATTCAAGAGTTTAGTTAGAGATGGATTTGAATATAATGGCGAAAGATATATATTTTTAACGGCTTCTGCTGGGCAAATAAGAACGAAACGAGCCGTCTTTATTCGAGAAACAGCTTATCAAAAAGTTCAGAGTCGAATTATGTGCGGTTTAAGTATTGAAGATATTAATAATCAGGGCGGGATAAATTCTAATAAATTTCTAGCCTATCTTGCCCTAAATAACTCAGCTACAGACGTTTGGGAAGATTTTGATATTGATAAAGCTATTGTAGTTGATGATTTTGAATCAAGTGTTTTTGGTCAAGTCGATTTTATTGATGATGTAACTTACAAAATAGAAAGACAAGAAAAAGAAATTGAACTTTGTCAAACTGACGGCTGTGGAATAATGTTAGATGGCCCAACAAGAATGGTAAGATTGCCTTGGATAAAAGGACTTTTAGTTCAATTTCCTTTTGATAAATTCATTAAAGAAAAATGCCCAGATAGCAAATGTATTGTAACAGATATTTATGGAGAAGAGTATGATATATTAGGCGAAGGTATTAGATATATCTTCACTAAATCTCAGTTTAAACTTGCCAAATATTTCAACTCCTGGTCTTGCTACAAAGAACGATTTAAAAACAATCAATGTGAAGCCTGTTATTGTAATATTGAAGAAGATTATATTCCAAAAGCCAGAATTAATTATCAAATGCTTCAGACTTTGAGCGATATGAAAAACGAAGAAATTGATAAATTAATTAAACCCACTCTTGAAGAAATCAATTCAATTGGAAATGATTATCAAACCACTATGAGACTTTTAGGAGCAACGGATTATAATCAAAATCCAAGTTATTTTCAACAAGCTTTGATGTTATATTCTGAATTATTCCGCGACCAGTATTGTCGTGATGTTTTAAAGCAAACAAAGAAAAGTTTGGTTAAACAAGCTAAAGCTGGTCGGTTGAGAGTGAATGGGCGATATAGATTTGTTTCTCCTGACCTTTACGCTTTTTGTGAATGGTTGTTTCTTGGAGAGAAAAATCCTAAAGGATTATTAGCTGATGGCGAAGTTTATGTTAATGAATTTTGTGATGGCGATGAATTAGCGTGTTTAAGAAGTCCCCACTTGTATCGAGAATGGCCTATTCGAGTAAATAAAAGAAACGAAGAAACTGAAAAATGGTTCGGTATGACCAAATGTGTTTATATAAGTTGTCATGATTTAATTTCGCGGATTGTTCAGCTTGATTGGGATGGAGATAAATTACTTGTCATTAAAGACCGTTTGCTTACCAAGGTAGCTAAACGTAATATGGAAAATATTGTTCCATTAGCCTACAATCTTCAAAAAGCTAGAGGCGGATTGTTATCTTGGGAGTCTATGTATGAAGGTATGATTCATGCTTACACAGGTGGTAATATTGGTCCTATAAGCAATAACATAACGAAAGTATGGAATAGCGATAACATTGGGCG
>CALXSB010000043.1 GCA_944391005.1 uncultured Rickettsiales bacterium
AAAAACAAAGAATTAGAAAATTAAAGTCTTTGATTGAGGAATTTTCAATAGAACATATAAGAAAAAGTCCGGCGTTGGCTTTATCTGGAGGTGAAAGAAGAAGGGTTGAAATTGCGAGAACATTGGCATCAAATCCATCGTTTATATTGTTGGATGAGCCGTTTGCTGGTGTTGATCCAATAGCTGTTAATGATATTATGGAAATGGTGAAACATCTTAAGGGTAAGGAGATAGGTATTTTAATTACGGATCATAATGTTAGAGAAACATTAAAGATAGTTGATAGAGCGTATATAGTATATGATGGTAAAATATTGATGAATGGAACGCCAAATGAGATAAAGAATCATAAGGAAGTTAGAAGGGTTTATCTTGGCGAAAATTTTTGTGAAGATGATGATAAATAAATATTAGAGAAATATGAATTTCCCTAATATATGATGTTATTTTTTATTGTTTAAACTATCTATAAATTTATAGGCTTCTTGTAGATCTTTTTGTTCTTCGTCTGTTATGTTTAATTTTTTTATTTCTTCAACACCATTTTTGCCTATAACTATAGGACAGCCAATGCAGCAGTTGTTGATTCCATATTCTCCGTTGCAGTAAACAGAAGCGGTTAGGGTCTGTCTTGTATTGTTGAAATGGGCATTTAGTAAATCGTATATTGAAATTGCTGGTCCGTAAAATGTTCCGCCTTTTACTATTAATTTTAAAATTTCACTGCCGCCATTTGTAGCATCTTCGCAAACTTTTTTGATTGCTGATTCTGGAATGTTGTTATTTTTTATATATTCAAAAAGAGGTATGCCATCAATTTTTGTTTGACTTAGAAGATAAACCATTTTTTGACCGTGTTGGCCAACTGTGAATGATTCTATTTTTGAAGAGCTTATTTTTAAAAACTTGCTTAAATAATATTTAAATCTAGCTGTGTCTAGCCAATTTCCGGAGCCTATTGTTTTTTTGTGATTGAAATTTCCGACATCAATAAAATGTTTTAAAATTGAATCTAGTGGGTTTGTAACAATTATGATAAATGGTTGTTTATCGTCATTTGGTATTATATTCTTTAGTTTTTTTGCAATATCTTCTATTATTGCTTTATTTTTTTCAAGTAATGATTCTCTGTCAGCGGTTCCAGCTACTCCGGCTGTTATTACTATTGCATCGCTGCCTTTTATGTTTTCATAATCTTCGGCACCAATAACTTTTATATCTTTATTATCAAGGATAAAGCTCTGTTGTAAATCCATTGCTTTGCCAGTTGCATAATCTTTGTATAGATCAATCATGACAATTTCGTCAAATAAACCTTTTAAACCAACAGCAAAAGCCGTGGTGCAAGCTACGCCTCCAGCACCAATAAAAGAAATTTTCATAGTATTTTTATTTTTTTAATATACTTTATATATATTATGTCTTTGAATAAAATCAATATTTTTTTATAATTTTAGTGTAGGTCTTAAAATTATTTATAAAAAATGGGAAAGATCCGCTTTCCCAATTTTTTAGCAAATATTTGTTGTTCCTTTTGGTATTTCTAAATTTTCAGTGTTAGGATCTTTCATGCCAACTACATGATATCCGCCATCTGTGTGTATAATTTCACCAGTGGTGCATGAAGACATGTCGCTTAATAGGTAAACGGCTGTTTTGCCATTTTCTTCAATTGTAACATTTCTCTTTAGCGGACAGTTAAGTTCGTTATATTTTAGCATGTAGTTAAAATCACCAATTCCGGATGCAGCTAATGTTTTAACAGGTCCAGAAGAAATTGCGTTAACCCTGATATTGTCAGATCCTAAATCAACTGCTAAATATCTAACTGTCATATCTAATGCGGCTTTTACGACACCCATAACATTGTAATGAGGGACAACTTTTTCGCCGCCATAGTATGTTAAAGTAATAATTGATCCGCCGCCGGCCTTAACCATTAAAGGTCTGGCTCTTCTTGATAATCCAATTAAGGAATAGCAAGAAATATTCATGGCCATGCTAAAATTTTGCATTGAAGTATTTGAAAATCTTCCTTTTAATTCGTTTTTGTCAGAAAATGCTAAGCAGTGGACCATACAGTCTAATTTTCCCCATTTTTCTTCAATAGCTTTAAATAGATTGCCCATATCTTCTTCTTTAGATACATCACAAGGCATAGTAAAATTGCAGCCTAATTTTGCAGCCAATGGCACAACTCTCTTTTCACCAGCTTCGCCTAAATAAGTCATACAAAGTTCAGCACCCTGGTTTGCCATTTCTTGAACTATACCCCATGCTATTGATTTCTCGTTTAAAACACCCATCACTAAGCATTTTTTTCCTTTTAAAAGTTCCATATTTTTACCAAAATTGTTTAAATTTAATAACTCTTTTAATTATCTTATAATATCGTTTTTTTAAAATAAAGTTTTTTTTATAATTTATCTTTGTTCTAGTGTTGATATGCAAAGAAAAAATATACAACTTATAATATAAAATATTAAATTAAAAAATACGAAAATAAATATTAAGAATGGTGTGCCCTGCGAGGTTCGAACTCACGACCCACAGCTTAGAAGGCTGTTGC
>CALXSB010000044.1 GCA_944391005.1 uncultured Rickettsiales bacterium
GGTATGTATATTTCAAAATTAATAGACGGAATATCACAAATACCCGAAGTTTCACAAGAGGTTAGAAATGATGTTGTAGATTTATATAACAAAATTGGCTACAATAACTTCTTTGACATGGCATTAAAAATAGATCAAGACTATGTAAAAAACTTAAATCCAAATGATAAACAACGACTAATGAGAGTAGTTGAAGTTTATAAAATGACTGGAAAATCAATAAAATATTTTCAAGAAAAAGGAAATATAACTTTTTATCCGAAAGAAATGTTTTTTCATATTAATATAAACTTACCACGTGATTTATTATATGAAAGGTGCTTTTTAAGATTTAAAAATATGGTTGAACATGAAAATGTTATTGAAGAAATTAAAGAATTTATAAAAAATTATCCTGATGTAATCAAAAATTCAGAAAATTTTTCAATAACTAAAACAATAGGTTTAATGCAAGGCGTTGAATATTTAAATGGAAATACAACTCTGCAGGAGTTTATTGACAATTCTGTAAAAATTACTAGAAACTACGCAAAAAGACAATGCACTTGGTTTAATAATCAATTTGCCAAATTTGATCTATTAATTAACGAAGTTCCCAATAATAATACAGCTATTCCAATAATAGAATAATTTATATATCTTCAGCTTCACCAACATGCTTAATATCAGTATATTTAGCAATTTCTTCATTTGTTGTGCAAATATCTTTTATATCAAGCAGATTCAGTTTATTTTTTCCACAGATTCTTGCAAAATATTTCATCTCTTCAATACTTGTCTTCAAATAATTTTCAAGCATAGCCGCAGATTTTTCAATATTGAATCTTTTTCTTAATTCTGGATCCTGCGTTGCAATACCCATAGGACATTTGTCGGTTCCGCATATTCTATATTGCTGGCAACCTATTGCAATCATTGCGGCAGTAGCAATTGCAACAGCATCAGCACCAATAGCTATGGCTTTTGCAAAATCACTGGAAATTCTATATCCGCCCGTTGAAATTAAAGATATATCTTTTGCTCCAAGTTTATCAAGACATTTTCTAGCTCTATGCAATGCATAAATTGTTGGTATAGATGTTGAATCTTTTAAAAATTTAGGTGCAGATCCTGTTCCTCCAGGCCTTCCGTCAATGGTTATAAAATCAGGATTTGCCTTTACGGCAATCGCAATATCAGCCTCAATGTGTCCCGCAGCCAATTTTATGCCAATAGGTCTTCCGCCGCTTCTTTCTCTTAGCATATCAACAGTTTTAATTAAATCGTCAACATTTAAAATGTCAGAAAAAGCAGACGGACTCAAAATATCCTCACCAACTTTTTTGCCCCTAGCCTTTGCTATATCTTCTGTAACCTTAGCGCCGGGCAAGTGTCCGCCCATACCGGGTTTTGCGGATTGTCCGAACTTAATTTCAATCGCATCAACTCTTTGCAGATTTTCATCATTTACGCTATATTTATTAGGCACATACTCAAAAATATATTTATAGGCATTTGCAAATGTTTCCTCAAGCATACCGCCCTCGCCTGAGCAAAAACCGCAGCCAACTCTTCCACTTCCTTTTGCCAATGCAATTTTAGCCTCTTTTGACAAGGCGCCAAAACTCATATGGGAAATTATAATCGGATTTTCTAAAACCATAGGCTTTTTAGCATTTTTACCTATTATAACCTTTGTATCAACCTCTGCAAAACTATCCAACGGTCTAATCGCCAATTGTCCACCTTTAAATAATATATCTTCCCAAGATACAACATTCATTGGTGTTCTCATAGCTTCAGAAATATAGCGTCCACTTTCTGCAATTGTGTGTATATAGTCCATATATTTTTCAACAGCATCGTCTTTTCTCAATAATTTTGCTAATACACTTTCATTTTTTATATTTTTATCAGCCTTTACATTGGAAACATCAGCACTGCCTTTAGTCTCAATAGTAAAACAGCTTTTTTCAGCACAGCATACTGGACAAACCCAATCTTCAGGAAGTTTATCAAACTTTATTTTTTCTCTTTCGTCATCATATTCATAACCACATATTGCACAAATATATTTCATATTGAACTGCTTTATTAATTTAACACAATTATTTGTTTTAATTTAAAAAAGTCAAACTAATATTATAATAAATTAATTTTGTCAATTATATGTTAGATAAGATTTTTAATAAAATAAATGACAATAATACTATTAAATCATGCCAAGAAACTCAAAAGTTTATTATGGACTTAATAGAGTTTGGCTATAGAACAAATAATGATATTTTAAACGATTTAAATGATGAGATTGAGGAATTAAAGTATGAGTTGTATACTGATAATAAGGATAGAATAAAAGAGGAAATTGGAGATGTTCTATTTGTCCTATGCAATCTTGCTAACCAACATAATATAAACCTTGAAGAAGCTCTGCAGTATTCAACAAAAGAATATCAAAGAAGGTTTGTTTATATAGAAAATAAAGTTGGATCCGAAAAATTTAAAAATTTAGGAAAATCCGAAATTTCAAAATTATGGAAAGAAGCAAAAGATAATAAATAATACTCTATATATAATAGAATATTAAACTATAAATCCAATTTAAACATTATACCAGCGCACGCACTGTCATCTTCTGAAATTATATCATCATAGCTATAATATATATTAGAAAAAATTTCATCTTCATATCCGCATCTACCTATAGCACTACCAGTATTATATATACCATCATCAATTTTTTGATCAATTGCAGATATTATCTTTACAGGAAGAAAAATATATTTGTTATGAAGCTCTAATAGATTTTTATTGTATAAACTTTTCATAATAAGTTTTTCTTCTCCGCCTGCGTTATTAACATCTTCTTCGGAGAAATTTGAAAACTCATAAAATGTATTCTTAAAAACTTTTGAAGTAAAATGGCCAGATTCATATTCACCAAGAGCATTTATAATATCTTCATTATCTTCATCAAAATCTAATATGCCTTCTCTCTCCATATCAACAAATGGTGCATTTGATACGTTGACATAGCTACCATAATCTGAGTCAGTTGAAAAATCATAGTCATTATCCCATGAACCCATGATTCCAGTATTTGTTGGATCTCCGGGTAATCTACCTTTTGCCACATAATAGGTATTTACACCTCTTTTTATATTTTCTATTTCGTTTATTACTGCTCTGACTCTAGCAGATTCTATAAGAGATTGTCCTCCTGTAACACCAGCTACAAGCAAGCCAATTATTATAAGAACAATTGAAAGTTCAATTAAAGAAAATCCTGATGTTTTACTATTATTCATTTACAATATTTTCATTATTAATTATTATGTCATATATGATATAATTTTTTGAAAATAAAAAGCAAGAAATATATGAGAAATATAAATTAATAATAATCATCCTATACTATTTGATTTTTCTATTAAATTTTCCTTTTATTTCGGTTAGTATGCTGTATTCTGCTATTATATGGCCGCTGCTTACTTATATTTTGATGGTTTTTCTTAATGATTTTTGTGCATATAATTTTACTGTTGATAAAATAAATAATTATTTATTTCTTGATTTTTAGATAAACATTTTTAAAATTTACGCAGATTATCTTAAATTATGAATATGAAAAAAACATCTTATATAGTATTTTTTGTTATTAGTTTTTTGTTTGTAAATGTAGTTCATGCACAAGACGTTAGAAGTAATCACTCTTATAGAAATTTAGGCTTTACGCAATTGCCAACTGTCTCAATTGGTGGATATATTGATGTAAATGGTGCTAAAGCTGAGCAGCAAGAGTTATATTCAAATGATGTTCTAAACAATGTTTCTTCATATGTTAATGGTGCATCTGGTCCTGAATTGGGAACTATCAATGGTTTAAAAAACAGAGCAACCGACGACATAGTTTTCGCTGGCGAGGCATCTTTGCTATTTAAAGTTAATGGTATAAATGACTATGGATTTAAATACGGTGCAGTTATGGAATTAAATGCTAACACGACCTATGATTCATGGAATGACGATTTAAATGCCACAAAAGCATTTATATATGGTGAAAGCATTTTTGGTAAAATTGAATTTGGTAATGAATTGGGTGCTAGTCAAAAAATGAAAGTTGACGCTGCAACATTTGCTAGGGGTGCTGGTGGTATTAATGGTAAATATTTAAACTATATTAATTTACCTTCTATTGCTACTGGGGCCGGTGTTAATACTCCATTATTTATATTAATACCTGAGCATCCAACTGCACATGGCGGTTTTGCTGTAGGTTTTAACAACCTATTATATTTCTGTGATTATGATGGAAGCGGAACAATAAATACTCCTCAAGAAATGTCATGCTATAATGAAAGTGCAAATGAAAATTACAGATTAAATTTTGAAGAGATGGAAAATGCTACAAAAATTTCTTATTATACACCTGTAATTTTTGGTTTTCAAGCTGGTGTCAGCTATACACCAGATACTGGAAATAAAGGTGTTAGTGGCTATCTAACATCAAGATTGGATACGGGTGATATTGATGAAGTTTTTGAATATGGTATAACATTTTCTAACACATTTTATGGATTGGGCATTTCAGCATCACTCACTGGTCAATCAGGAAAATCTGAAAGTAAAATAGCTTCTCCTGATGGTTCTTTTACAAGTTTTAGAGAAGATTTAAATTCTATACAATATGGTATTAATCTATCATTTTATGGACTAACTGTTGGTGGTTCTATTGGAAATTGGGATACGTCTTTATATAATAAAAATTTAGATATGGATAAAGGTGAAGGAAAATATACAACTTTTGGTGTGGCATATGAATTTGCTGGATTCAATGCAAGCTTTGGATATTTTGATAGTGAATTCCAAGACAATAAATATACAGCATATTCTGTAGGCATTGACTATAAGGTTGCAAATGGTTTTATGCCATATATTGAATATACCCATTATAAATTTGAACCTGCTGATTCCATAAATATAAGAACAAATGACGGATATGTTATTTTAGCTGGTTTTATACTTAACTTTTAACGGTATTTAGAATGAAAAAATTTTCTGTTATATTTTTATTGTTTTTATTCGCCTGTAAAAGTAATAATCCTCACATTGTGCAAACATTTCCACAAGATCAGAACTTAGAAAGGAAGCAAAGGGCTGGCAATATGTTTGGAAATAAAGACGGCATAATATTATTTGAAGATAAAAGCAATAAAGAAGAAAAACTAACAGAAGAAAAACCTAAAAAGCCTAAAAAAATTGTTCCTATAGACAATAATTTATGGGAAAAAACAGTGAATTTTGTTTCTTCAATTCTTCCGATATCAATTATTGATGAAAAGCTTGGCCTAATAACCACTGATTGGGGCAATATAAGTTCAATTAGTGGAGATGACAATTTATACAAACTAAATATTATAGTTAAACAGGAATCATCTGAAAATTATAACATCACAATTTCGGCATTTAAAAAAGCTGACAATGGTATAAATGAAAAAGCACCAGAAATTGAAGAAAAAATTAGAAATATAATATTAAATTAAAAATTATTTATTATTAGTTAATTAATTAAATATTTTATTATTGTTTTAATAATAAAATATTTTTATATATAGTTGTATTTTAAAAAATATGTTTTATTATCAAGTTGTAGGGTGGCTTATTAAATTATTAATAAATAATGGTAAAGTTTATGGCATGCGGTTGTGGATGCGGAACTAAAAAATCCGACGGAACTAAAAAGAAATAATTATTATTTTATATTTAGTAATAAATGGTGCAACAGTTCTTGCACCATTTATTTATACTGTAAATTATAATATTAATTATGGTAAATTAATCTGTTGATGGTATTTAATAAGTGCATCAGTTTCAAAATTTTCTAGCCAACTATTTATACTATTTATTATACTTTCAAAATTATTAGCTATTGATAATTTCTCTTTTACATCAATAGTCTTTCCAATAACCATTGATAATTTATTAAAAATAATGTCTATCTCCCTCAGTAAATAAAGTAAATTTTTTATTTGTTGAGTATTTAAAACTTCCACTGTTGACTCTTTATGAAGTATATTGCTCAAATTTTCTTTATCTTTTGATAATTTATCTAATGTATCTTTATTTAATTCATCCTTTAATAATAATTTTGCTACTATGTCATCTTGAGTTAGCCTTAAAAAATCTTCTAAATTTTCACTTTGAATTACATTGTTATAGCCAATCAATATTCTCATATCATTTACAATATTTAATATCGCAGAATTAATATCAAATGTTATTGATTTAAATAAAGTATTATCCAAATCTCTATTAATTATTTTACTTACAACTTCATAACATATAAATACAAAAGGTATACTTAATAGGTCTGAAGCAATATTTATTAATAAATCTGATATGGTTTCATCTTCAAAATGTTCTGTTCTTCTAACAAAAGTTAATATTGACATACCTATAATTATTGATATCACATATGGCAATAATCTTAGTAAAAAATATTTGAAATTCTTTTTCATGATTGCTTTAATAGTTCAACTATTGGTAGTATAAATTTATTTTTTTTAAAAAACAATATAAAATATTATTTTATAGTAAATACTTATTCTAAAAAGCTTTCTAGAATATAAGAAGCAGCAATCTTATCAACTACTTTTTTAGTTCTGTTTGACCCAATTTCATCAAGCATTAAATCTTCAGCTACAAACGATGACAACCTCTCATCGTGCAATATTATGGGAAGATCAGTCTCATTTGATAAATTAGCAGCAAATCTTTTTATAAACAATGAAATATCATTATCATGGCCATCAAAAGATAATGGTAATCCTATTACTATACCTGATACCCTTTTTGTTTTAAAAATATTCACAAGTATAGGAAAATCTTTTTTATTTCCACTTCTAATAATGGTCTCAACCGGTAATGATATTTTTCTTGTATCATCAGTTATTGCGACACCAATAGTCTTTGTTCCGACATCTAATGCTATAAGTCTTCCTTTGGGGCAATATTTTAAAAAATCTTCTTTATTCTGAAAAATCATTATTTTTTAATTTTTAGAACATCCTGCATTGTATAAAATCCCTTTTTCTTTCCACTAGCCCATATAGCAGCCCTTATAGCACCATGTATAAAAATTAATCTTGATGTAGCTTTATGAGATAATTCAATTCTTTCACCAATACCTGCAAATATAACAGTATGTTCGCCAACAACATCTCCGCCTCTTAAAACTGCAAACCCTATTTCATTTGTTTCTCTTGGTCCTATTTCTCCATCCCTAACTTTCTTAGAAACTTCGCCAAAATCTAAATTTCTACCCTTAGCTATTGCTTTCCCTAACATTAAAGCAGTTCCAGAAGGAGCATCTTTTTTGTTTCTATGATGCATTTCTAAAACTTCAGTATCATAGTCTTCTCTTAATAGCGACGCTGTCTCTTCAACTAAATTTAATAGAAGGTTTGCTCCAATGCTCATATTGCTTGAATATACTATTGCACAATTATTTGCTAAAGTCTGCATTTTTTCTATTTCATCGTCTGTTAGTCCTGTAGTTCCACTAATTAGTATTTTGTGTTTTTTTGCAGCCATTTCTGCACATTGCATGGTCAATTCTGGCGATGAAAAATCAATTACAGCATCAGACTCTTCAAATAATTTTTCTAAATTATCTGTTATTATACTATTTGTCTTTTTATCAAGTTCTAAAAAATCTCCAATATCCTCTCCAACTTCATCATATCCAGAACGAACTAATGCACCACTAATGTCAAATAAATTATTGTTTATTATTTCCAATGCTAAAGCCCTAGCCATTCTGCCCCTGATACCTGTAATGCCAATTTTCATAAACTTTACTAATTAATTATACTTGTCCAACTTTAAAATAAAAAATATTTTTTGTAAAGAGAATTGTTAAATTTTATAAACGTTCAAATAAAACTCAACCACAAAAAGTGATTGAGTTTTTATATAATATTAAATTAAAATATTATTTACTAATTATTGATGCAACTTCATCTGCAAAATCACATTCTTTTTTCTCAATACCTTCACCAAGAACAAATAAAACATATTCTTGAATTTCAACAGATTTTCCAGTTTCTTTTTCAAAATCTTTTAAAATATCAGATATTTTTTTATCGTTATCCATTATATACAATTGATTTAAAAGAACGTTCTCTTCGTAGAATTTTTTAACTCTACCTTCAACCATTTTTTCAATAATATTATCTGGTTTACCAGCTTTTTTAGCTAATTCTCTAGCTATTTCTCTTTCTTTATCAAGTTTTTCAGATGGAACATCAGCTTCTTTCAAAAATTCTGGTTTTGATGCTGCTATGTGCATAGCAATACCTTTTCCTAGTTCTTCAAGCTTATCCTTTGAAGCATCAGATTTTAAAGCAACTAAAACGCCAATTTTTCCTAATCCTTCAGATACAGCACTATGAACATAAGAAACTATCAAACCGTTTTCTATAGCCAATGTTCTGCCTCTTCTAACTTGGATATTTTCACCAATAACAGCAATACTATTTGCGATAATATCAGAAACTTTTTCGCCGCATTTTTTACATGTAGTTTCCTTTAAAACTTCAGCAAATTTATTTGGATCTTTTTCTTTAATTTCTAAAGATAAATCTAATAAATTTTTTACTAAATCTTGGAATTTTTCATTTCTAGCAACAAAATCTGTTTCAGAATTAACTTCTAATATTGTAGCAATATTGCCTTTATTTTCAACACCAATAACACCTTCAGCTGTAACTCTTGTACTTTTTTTAGCCGCAGATGATAAACCTTTTTTTCTAAGCCATTCAACAGCTTTTTCGTAGTCATCACCCGTCTCTTTTAGAGCCTTATTACAATCTGCCATTCCGCATCCTGTATTTTCTCTCAATTTTTTAATTAATTCTGCATTTGCCATTTTTATTTTTCCCTTTCATTAATTATTTAAAGCACTATTTACTTTCACTGTTTTCTGTAGCAGCTGGAGCTTTAGCTTCTTTTTTAACAGTTGGAGTCTTTGCTTCCTTTTTAACAGTTGGAGTTTTAGCCTCTTTTTTTACTGTTGGAGCTTTAGCTTCTTTCTTTGCAAGAGGTAATTTTTCTTTTGATTTACCTATGTTTTTACTTGCTTTTTTTGATTGAATTTTTTTGCTACTTTTAGCTTTTTCATCCTTTAATGACTCTTTTTGTATTGGCATATTTTTTAATGCATCTTCTAAAGCCTGTTGAATTACATTCATATATAATTTTATAGCTTTTATGGAATCATCATTTCCTGGAATTGGATAATCAACTACATCAGGATTTGAGTTTGTATCAACAATTGCCATAACTGGAATGTTTAAACTCTTTGCCTCTGCTATAGCTAAAGCTTCTCTAGGTGTATCAATTACAAATAATAAATCTGGTAATTTATTCATTTCTCTGATACCACCCAATTGATTTTCCAATTTTTCTCTTCTTCTGTCCAACATTAATTTTTCTTTTTTAGTTAATGTTGAATTTTCATCAGCTAATTCAGCTTCAATTTCTTTTAAAGTTTTTATTGACTTTGAAATTGTTTTCCAGTTTGTTAACATACCGCCTAACCATTTGTTTGTTACGTAGTATTGTTGACATTCTTTAGCAATTTCTTTTACATTTTCTGCACCTTGTTTTTTTGTGCAAACAAATAAAATTTTTCCATGTCTTTTTACAATTTCTCTTAATATTTTAGATGCTTCAGCAAGTAAAATAGCTGACTGAGTTAAATCAATTATATGCAACTCATTCTTTACACCATAAATATATGGAGCCATTTTTGGATTCCATCTTGCAGTTCTGTGTCCGAAATGAACACCAGCTTCTAACATTTCTCTAATTGTAAATTCAGGTTCAAAAGATTTTTCTTCTTTAGCCTCTTGTAATTCAGCAGCCTCCTGCTCTTGTTCCAAAACTTTGTTTTGGTCTTGAACTATTTCATCAGTCATTTTTTCTTTTCCTTTGGTTTTACCACACCAATTCATCATCTCAAAAATGAGACACCAAAGTAGAATTGGTTGTGATTTAAATTAATAAATTAATAAAATACATCAATAGTATAACATATACAATATTTATTTTTCAACAAAAAATTTATATAATTAAAATAATTATTATAGTGTTGTATATTTCTATTCTTTTTTACATTTTTTGCAAGGCACTAAATTTAGATAAATAAAATACATAAAATATTAACAATAGATATAAAAACAAAATGGAATCTTACACTTAATTCCATTTTGTATAATCAACTTAGCTAATTCGCAACTATTCTTCTAGGAAATCTCTATTAATTCATAATTTCTATTGCCCATCTTTAATTCGTCCATATATTCTAGTTGATGCAACCCTTCCCTTGATTCAATTCTTTCAACTATATCATGTTTATCTTTTTCTGGCAAACTATAAACTAAATCAATGGATGCTTGGTCTATAGCTAAAATATCAGTTGAGGCAAGAATGCCAATATCTGGACATGTTGGTTTCGCTCCATGTGCATCACAATCGCAATCAACAGAAATATTTTTTAATACATTAATATAGGTAATTTGATTTCCGAAATTATCGCAAATAGCTTTTCCGCCTTCAACCATTCTTTCTAAAAACTGTTTTCCCGTTGGAAATCCTTTTCCATGCAATTGAATTTTGCCAACTTTTCCAGAAGCACAGCCTATTGAAATATTTTTTAGCGATCCACCAAAACCGCCCATAGCATGTCCTTTAAAATGAGTATAAACAACCATTGAATCATAGTTCTTTATATTTTTTCCAACAGCCACTTCTTTTAGATGTTTTCCACCTTTTATTGGAAGATTAACATCTCCATCAGCATCCATAATATCAACAGGACAAAAAGTCCAGCCGTTAGTCTTTAAAACTTCTCTATGGGTTTCTGTATTTTGTCTCGGACTTGAATAGGCGACGTTGCACTCAACTATAGTGCTGTTTGGTATCTGTTTTTGTAATGCTTCGGCTAAATTGCGTGGAAGTATATTAGGTCCATGCGGTTCGCCTGTATGCAGTTTAATGGCAGTTTTGCCCTTTATATTTTGATTAACTTTACCATAAATTTTTACTAAATTTTCCGGCGTAATATCTCTAATAAAATAAACTTTTGCTTTTTCTTTTACATTGTCATTTGTTTTTGCAGCTGCAAAAGAATCGCTAATATTAAAATTTTTGCCAATTAATCCAACGGCTGCAGCACCAATTGAAAACTTTAAAAAATCTCTTCTTTTCATAGCAATACCAATAATTTATTTATAAAATAATAACTACACTAATGATTTGCCTAATTCGTAGGCCTGAGTTGTATATTTTGTGCCATTAATAGCACCAGCAGGCCACATGCCAGGGGCTATAACCTGTCCAACATCACTCCAACCAAGATAATTCAACAAAACTTCATAATGTTTTTTTATGGGTTCTGCCTCTGATGAAGCCGTATTTGCATAGGTCATCAATAGTGCAGATTTCTTAGGAACATGAATTTTTCCATTAATTGAATAAAAACGATCTATAACCGTTTTAAGCTGCGTTGAAAATCCAAAATAATACATTGGTGTAGCAAATACAACCATATCAGCATCAACTATATTGTCTATCACCTCATTAAAATCATCTTGAAAAACGCATTCTCCATTCATACCGCAACTATTGCAGGCAATACATGGATGAACATTTTTAAAAGCGGAGTCAAACCTTACAACTTCGTGTCCAGATTCTACTGCCCCATTAATAAAATACTCAGCCAAGGTATTTGAATTGCCATTTTTACGTGGACTTCCAGTCAAAACTAATATTTTCATTTTTTTACTCCCATTTTTTATTTTATTCACACTGCTATCAGAATTTGCTGCAAACGCAGTCTTTTCAAAAATACTTCCACCAACGACACCAGCCATTGCCATCACACTATTTTTTATAAATTCTCTTCTTTTCATAAGGTCCTCTATTTGTCAATTTGACTTTCTGTAAAAGGATCCGCCCTATGTCCCATAAGTTTGATTTTTGAACATTCTTCATCAAATTCCTTCAATTCCTGCGGAGTCAAACGCATAGAAGCAGCACCAAGAAAATCATTTAGGTGTTTAGGATTTGTCGTGCCGGGAATTGGTGCAATCCATGATTTTCGTGAAAGCATCCACGCTAAAGAAAATTGTGCAGGAGTCATATCTTTTTTCTTTGCCCATTCTTCTATAAGCTTTACAAGCGGCATATTATGTTTTAGCGCTTCTGGCGTAAATTGTGGTAAAGTTGCCCTTCTATCAGGCTTATAGAAACGATCATTTTCATTTATAGCGTCAGTTAAAAAACCACGTCCTAAAGGACAATATGGCACGAAACCTATACCCAATTCCTCAAGAGTAGGAAATATTTTTGTTTCCGGTTCTCTCCACCATATAGCATACTCGCTTTGAACAGCAGCTAAAGGTTGAACGGCATGAGCCTTTCTTATTGATTTTGCACTAGCTTCTGACATGCCAAAATTTAAAACTTTTCCTTCTTTTATCAAATCTTTAACAGTTCCCGCGACATCTTCTACTGGAACCTCAGGATCAACTCTGTGTTGATATAATAAATCTATATGGTCAGTGCGTAGTCGTTTTAAAGAACCTTCTACTGCCCTTTTTATGTGATCAGGTCTACTATTTAAAGCTGTTGGTTTGCCTTCTTCTACGCCGAAACCAAACTTTGTAGCAATCTTCACATTATTACGAACAGGCTGCAACGCCTCGCCAACCCACTCTTCACTAGTATATGGTCCATAAACCTCAGCCGTATCAAAAAACACAACTCCATTTTCATAAGCTTCACGAATTAAAGCAATCATTTCATTTTTATCATATTTTCCACCATAATAT
>CALXSB010000045.1 GCA_944391005.1 uncultured Rickettsiales bacterium
ACTGTGAATAAGTAAACCTATGAAATGTTTAAATATTAATAAAAAAACGAAATAATTAACATAATTTTGTAATTTCAGGAAAACGCTCAAAAGCAGATTTCCCTATGCTTATATATAATATCAAAAATGTAATAGTTTCGTCAATAGAATTAAAAATAAAAATGAAAATTGTTTCAAAATATTGACACAACTATCTTTTTGGGTGTATAATATTGACGTTATATGAAGCTAATTATTTTGTATTAAACAAAATGAAATATAAAGACAGTAGTGAGCAGGGGGTGCTAAAATGAAAAGAACTTATCAACCAAAAAAAAGACAAGAACAAAAAGAACATGGTTTTATGAAAAGAATGAAAACTAAATCAGGAAGAAATGTATTAAAAGCAAGACGTGCAAAAGGTAGAAAAAAATTAAGTGCGTAAATATAGAGGTCACTTAAAAAGTGACCTCTTTTAGTATTACTTAATTTGAATTAAGAGTGATTTTAATGAAAAAAATAAAAACATTAAAAAAAAATTATGAATTTAAAAATGTTCTTAATAAAGGAAAATTTTATATAGGAGAACAAATTACAGTATACATCATAAAAAATAGGGAAGAGGTAAATCGTATTGGAATTGCCATTTCAAGTAAAACATGTAATGCTGTAAAAAGAAATAGCATTAAAAGAAAAATTAGGGAAAATTATCGTTTACTAGAAAATAAACTAAAACAAGGGTATAATCTTGTTTTTTTATGGAACAAAAAAAAATCTGTAGAAAAAGCTGATTTTCATATAATTAGACAAGATATGGAATCTATTTTTTCTAAGGCAGGAATGTTAGAATGAAAAAAATTTATATTTTATTAATAAAAGGATATAAAAAAACAATTTCACCAATTTTAGGATTTTTTGGTGTTCATTGCAAGTTTTACCCTAGTTGTTCTGATTATATGATGCAAGCGATTGAAAAATATGGTTGCTTTAAAGGAATTTATTTAGGAATAAAGAGATTATTAAGATGCCATCCTTTTGCAAAAGGTGGATATGATCCTTTAAATTAAAATATAAATAAATATTGAGGAGGAATTTATGGGATTTATATCAGAGTTGTTTGGATATATACTAAATTGGTTATATGGCTTAGTGAATAATTATGGTGTTGCTATTATTATTTTTTCAGTTCTTTTAAGAATAATTTTAATACCAATTACTATTAAACAACAAAAAACAATGAAAAAATCTGCAGTACTTCAAGAAAAAATGGCAGAAATTCAAAAGAAATATAAAAATAATCCAGAAAAATTAAATCAAGCAACAATAGATTTATATAAAAATGAAAAAATGAGCCCTCTTAGTGGATGCTTAAGTTCTATTTTACAATTAATTATTATTTTATCTGTATTTTGGCTTGTTAGCCAACCACTCACTTATATGAAACGTATTGATCCAGAGATAATTGAATCATATATAAACGAAATGCAAGAAAGCGATTTTAATCAAAATGGTGGCTATATACAAATTAGCTTATTAGACTATGCTGAAACAAAATATCAGGAAATAAATACACAATTAGAACAAGAAAACATAGAGAATAGGGAAGAGCTAGAAGAAAAAAGAAATGCATATAATCAATTACGATTAAATATGGATTTCTTGGGAATCGATTTAAGTAAAGTACCAACTCAAAATTTAAATGATTGGAAAGTTTATATAATTCCTGTGCTTTATGTAATTACTTCATTTATTTCTATTAAAATAACTACATTATCACAAAATAAAAAGAAGCAAAAACAAGATGCAATTATTATAGAAAATGAAGAATCAAAAGAAAAAGAAACCGATCCAATGGAACAAATGCAATCAATGAATAAAAGTATGACTTATATGATGCCAATTATGTCTGTTATGATTGCAATTATTGCACCTCTTGGACTTGCTTTATACTGGCTTGTAAGCAATATTTTAATGATTATTGAAAGGCTAATAATTAATAAAGTTATGGAATTTAAAGATAAAAAAGACGAGGAGGAAAAGGCAAATGGATAAAACAATTATTGCAGAAGGTAGAACCTCTACAGAGGCTATTGAAAATGGTCTAAATAAATTAGGCGTTTCAAAAGATAGAGTAGAAATTAAAATATTAGAAAACAATGACAAGAGAAGTTTTTTTAGCATTTTAGCTCCTAGAGTTGTTAAAGTAGAAATGACTTTAAAAGAAGGAACCAAACATATCGAAAACAATAAACATGAAAAGCAAAATAAGATAGAAGAGAATAAACCTCATGTGAAAAAAGAAAAAATATATTTAAAACCAGAAGAATTAGAAATAGCAACTAAAAACTTAACTACTTTTTTAGATGATTTTGTTTCTAAAGTATCTGATATGCAGTATAATATACATTCTGATGAAGAATATATATATGTAGATATGGATGGAGCAAATTCAGGAACTTTTATAGGGTATAGAGGTGAAACTTTAAATGCTATGCAAACTGTTTTAACAAGTATTGCAAATAAGAACTTAGAAACAAAAGCACATGTTATTTTAAATATTGCAAATTATCGTGAGAAAAGAAAAAAATCATTAGAAGAATTAGCAGATAAGCTTTCAAAAACAGTATTAAAAACAGGGAAACAAGTGATTTTAGAGCCTATGTCAGCATATGAAAGAAAAATAATTCATAATCGTTTGCAAACAAGTGATGAAGTAAAAACTTATAGCATTGGAGAAGAGCCATATAGAAAAGTGGTTATTAGTAAAAAAAATATATAAAAAATCGGAAGCCAAAGTTCGGATTTTAGCCTTAAATGACTATTTCTAATTTTGGCTTTTTTATTTAATTAATTCTCAAATACTTTATATAACAACAAAAATTATAAATTAACAATATTTTTGTTTATTAAATTTAATGATAATATTATAAAAATGTATTTATCTAACTAAGAAAAATATAGTATAAGAAAGGAAAATAAAATGAGTACGATAGCAGCTATTGCAACAGCACCAGCCAATGGAGGAATTGGAATAATTCGAATGAGTGGAAAAAACTGTTTTGAAATATTAAATAAAATTTTTAAACCAGTACATCC
>CALXSB010000046.1 GCA_944391005.1 uncultured Rickettsiales bacterium
CAACCCACCTGTCAACTTTGTTGACATCCTCCCTTACGAAGGGAGGCGAACCCCCCTATCCCCCCTTGACAGGGGGGCCGAGGGGGGGGTCTTCACATGGTGAATCAAGAGAGTGCCATCACAGTGGGTGGAAACTTGAAGTTTTAATTCTTAATTTCTTTATCAACCCACCGCTGACTTCGTCAGCACCTCCCTTATAAGTAGAGACAAAAGGCCCAAGCGAACTCTTAATCCTTTTTTCAACCCACCTGTCAACTTTGTTGGCACATCATTTGCTATGGAAGGCAAACCCGTATATAAGTTAAATTTTTAATCACAAATATCTATTGCAAATAAATTGAACAAATATAAAATTTAGCTGGGCAAGGAATAGATTATGAAATATATTTTTGATGAACCACTTAAAGAGGCGTTGATAATCAAACGCACAAACCGCTTTCTATTTGAAGTGTTAATAGATGGCGAGGTTGAAATATGCCACTGTCCAGCAACCGGACGTATTGGAAATATTGTATTTAACAACATACCATGCCTTATATCAGAAAGCAAAAATGCTGACAAGAGAAAAACTAAGCATACGGTTGAGGCAATATCTTTAAATGGTTTAAATGAAAAAAATAAAAAATGGATAGGCGTAAATCAAAATCGTGCCAATCGTTTTATAGAATTTTTTATAAAAAATAATCAGCTTAAAAATATGATTCAATATAAGGGCAATCTTTTAAGAGAGCAGACTATTGATAATTCAAAGCTTGATTTTTTAGTTGGCAACACCTATATAGAAGTAAAAACACCGCTTGTAATTTTGCCTTTAAAAAAAGATTATATTACAAACAAAAATCTAGAAATAAAAGAAAAAACAAAGTTTAATTCATTTGACAGATTTATAAAGCATATAAACGAACTAGCAATAACATTGAAAGATCACGAAAAAGCCATAATGATAAACTTTTACATGTTTGAAGCGGATAGATTTATAGCACCTAAAGTTGATAATTTAAACCACCCAATACTAAAAGCAGTAAATAATGCAATAAAAAATGGCGTTGAAACTTGGCAAATAAATTCAAAATTTGACAGCGAAGGTATTGAAATCAAGGATTATTACATAAATAACTTTAAATAGACTAATTCAAAATTGCTCCATTTAGACAATCATTATAGCCAAATAACTCTAGCAAAACCTTTATAGGATAACTATTTAACAATTCTCTATTACCAACTATATATCTAGCCATTTTAGAAGCCTCCAACAAAAGTCCATAATGTTCAGATAAATCTGCAATCAAATATTCTTGGAATCCACTCTGTCTAACGCCTAAAACTTCACCACTGCCCCTTAGCTTTAAGTCCTCTTCAGCTATAAAAAACCCGTCAGAACTATTTTTTAAAATATTCATTCTCTTTACTGAATTTTCACCCAATTTTTCATAAAATAATATGCAGTATGACTGCTTATCACCTCTCCCTACCCTTCCCCTTAGCTGATGCATTTGAGACAAACCAAACCTATCGGGATTCTCAATAACTATAATAGTTGCATCCGGCACATCAATACCAACCTCAATAACAGTCGTAGCAATCAATATTTTTACAAGACCGTCTTTTTTGCCAAATTCCTCCATTATTTTATCCTTTTCATCCTCAGTCAATTTTCCATGTATAAAGCCTATTTCTTCCTCATTAAAGAACATCTTAAGCTCCTCATATCTTTGAAACAGCGGAGTTGCAGCCAAATTTTCACTCTCATCAATCAACGGGCATATCCAATAAACTTTATCACCATTTTTAATTTTCTCCTTTATTCTATTTACCAAATCATAGAATTGCTTTTTATTCACTGACGATGTTATAATTTCCTTCCTATTCTTCGGCTTTTCTTTAATCGTAGAAACTTCCATATCACCATATATAGTCAACGACAATGTTCGCGGTATAGGTGTAGCCGTCATTATAAGAATATCAACATTATCACCCTTTTCAATAAGACTCAATCTTTGAGAAACGCCGAAACGATGCTGTTCATCTATAACAGCATAGCCCAAATCTTTAAATTCAACATTCTCTTGAAAAATTGCATGGGTTCCAACAATAATATCAATTTTTCCGTCCTTCAAGTCCTTTAATATTTTTTCTCTCTTTTTGCCCTTAACCTTTCCAGTTAATAAAGCAACATTAATGTGTCGGTCATCTTTTTTCTCTTTGCCAAGCTTTAAACCTTTTTCTTTGTCAAGTTCAGTTTCAACATTTCTGTTAAGCCCTAAACTCTCCCCCCTCTCAAGGGACCATCCCAACTCGTCCCCCCTGTCAAGGGGCCTTCCCAGACCCCCCCTGTGAAGGGGGGTAAGGGGGGTTCTGTTTTCAAACGTTCCATACACCACCCCATCATCCGCACAATCTCCCATCTTTGCAAAATTAATTAAAACATCCCCATCTTTAACAATTTCATACTCAATACTGCCAAATCTAACAATGGCAACCATCTCATCTTTTTCAACATTAGGTTTATCATCTGCATTATCAATAACCCCATTGTTATTTAGAACAGGCTTTCCATTCTCACATTCACAAGCCGCTATACTGCTTTTATCACATTTTTCAACATCACCGCCATCGTCAAAACAAAAACAGCTATCATACTTTATTTTAGAATTTAATTCTTTTTTTAAAATATCATCAAGTTCTCTAAATCTTTCCTCTACCACCTTTTTAAAATCCTCAAACACACCATCTATATTATTTTTTATGTCATCATCAGAATATCTTACTGTTTTTATTCCATAAAGCTCTATTAGTTTATCGTCTCTATTCGCATCATAGGCCTCTTTATTCTCGTGGCTTATGCCATCTATTTCTACATCAATCTTTAATAACGAAGAATAAAAATCTAAAATAAAGTTATCAATTGGCTTTTGCCTATCCCACTTTATATTATTAAATGACTCACTTTTTAAAATAAAGTTATAAAATTTTCTTTCAGCAACAGTCATTGTTTTTCTTAGCTCTCTTGATTTTTCAACTAAATCAGATCTGTAGGGTATATGCGAATTGTCTTTACATACCATTTTGTATGAAGTTGTATTAGGTTTGCCAACTGTTTTATTGCTATTACAGGTTATAGAATTGATATCACATGTTTGGGCTGGAGTAGACATGGCTTGTTTATAAATGTGGTTAGCTTGACTATTATTATCTCCCTTAATAGCAGAAGTTGAAGTCCTATTGCACTCGTTGGGCGAAGTGTTGGATGAATGGAGTGATATGGAATATCTAAAACTAGAACCCCCCTTACCCCCCTTCACAGGGGGGGAGACTTTGGAGGGACCCTTGACAGGGTGGGTCTGGGATGGCTCCTTCACAGGGGAGGTGAGTTGATAGAAGCCCTTCACATGGGGGGCAAGTTGGAAGGAGTCTTTCACGAGTGTGGCGAATTTGTGGTTCCCTTCACAGGGATAGGTGAGTTTGGAGGGGTTCTTGACATGTGGGGTGAGTTGAGTATGGTCCTTCACAGAGAGGGTTAGTTGAGAGACCGCTTTCACAGGCGGAGTGGGTTGAAAGTTCATATTTACAGAGTATGTTAGTGGAAATACCCAATTCATAGGTGCGGTGAGTGAAGAGACTTTATTTACAGGGGTGTGATGTATGTGTCCTTCACAAGTTGGTGGTTCGCTAAAAAATACTTGTTCAACGACCGCACTTTCACACATCTTCTTTATCCATTCGTAATGTTGAGTTGCCAATATTGACGTTGGCACCATAATCGCGATCTGCTTATGATTCTGTATGAACGGAAGCATAGTCATAAACGCCACAACAGTTTTTCCACTTCCAACATCACCCTGCAATAATCTAAGCATTCTCTTATTTGAATATATATCTTTTTCAATCTCACTAATGGCTTTATTCTGATCATTAGTAAGCTTAAATGGCAGTTTTTTTAAAAATTCTTCCTTTAGACTGTTGCTTTTATCCTTTAGGACCGTTTTATTGCTACCACTTTTTATTTTTTCCCTCATAATGCCTAATGCAATCTGATTGGCCAATATTTCATCAAACGCCAATCTTTCAATATATGGACTGCGTTCCGACAGTTCTATGTCTCTTTTAGCATTATGAATGCCCAACAAACTATCTTTCCAACTTTTCCATTGATGCTGGAATAAAAAATTATTGTCAATCCACTCAGGCAAATTTGGAGTTTTTGAAAGAATATTTTGAATATTTTGCCTCAAAACTTTATTGCTTAAACCCGCAGTCAACGGATATATCTGCTCAACTGATGGAATGTTAAAATTATTTATATAATCGGGATGGCTCATCTGAAGCTCATTGTTAAATCTTTCAACTTTGCCGCTAATTTTTACTTTATTACCCTCCTTAAAATTCCTTGAAATAAAATCTGGAAACGTATTAAAATAAACAACTGTTATAAAACCCGTTTCATTATAGCATCTTATTTTGTATGGTTGAGATTTTTTATAGGGTTTTTCAAGAAAATCAACAATAACGTCAACCGTAATTAATTCGCCATCCTGCACTGTTTTTAAATCTGGATTCTCTCTCCTATATTGGACTCTGTCCGGTTTGTGATACAATAAATCTAAAATTTTAGGCTCTTTGTTTAAATCAAGAATTCTTTTTGAAGTCAATAGCTTTTTATACATAGCTACAGTTTTTTCTCCAAAACCTTTTAGAATTGACAATGGCGAAAGCAAAAATTCAAGTTCTTTAATCACAAACATAAAAAAATCTAATCATAACTATAATTTAATAATTCAAAAAGAATAATCAATAAAAAAATTGCCTACAACACAATAAAACATGAAAAATAAAAGATTAAAAGCAAATAAAAAAAATACAAAACTTCTTGACTAATTATTAAAAGCATCATACAACAAAATTATTGTTAATAACTTTTAAAAAATATGGAAAGAAGAGAAGAAGTAATTTCCTCAATAATGGAAACAAGAGACTATAGAGAATTACATGCTTTATCGTCTCAAAGAGAATATAAAGATATAATTACATCAGATTATGATGTGTTTGAATCTTTTCTGACTAAAATAACTTTATTAAAGGAAAACAATAATGAACCTTTATTGGAACAAAAAGGAAAAATTGATGACGATTCAGCTAAAAAACTTTTGTTATCAAATCTCATTAAAAACAGAGAAAATATAAACGATAGAATAAAAAAAGAAATAGAAAATAATTTAGAAGAAGTTAAATATGCAAAGGAAATAAGAGGTTTAATTACTCCTCCATTTAAAATAAATACAAATAATATAGATAATAATAGACCTTTATTTTCATATATAAATCATATTTTGCTTTCTAGCAGAAACACTGATATAATGGAAGATATAGAAAGAGAAGTAAATAATTTTGATAACAGTTATAAAAGTAATGCACAATTTGCAGGACAACAAGCTAGAGAAAATTTGATTAATAAACTAAGGCAACTTGATATAAAGAAAGCAAAAGATTTATTATATGGCTTTGTTGACAGCACTGGCATAAAACATGATTGGATTATTAATAATAGCAATAATTCACAAACAATGGAAACTATTTTAAACAACGCAACTAGAAGTGATATTGGAACATTAATTAAAAATACACTACTTGAAAGAGTGCAAAATAGAGGCCAACAACAAGGCATGTAGCCTTAAACATTTTAAAAAATACCCGCTAGAAAATCTAGCGGGTATTTTTTAATCATTCTTAATTAAAGTAAACTTACCCTTGCCATCAAGAACATTCATTATAGCGTCAGGTTCTGATATTTTAAATACTAGAATTGGCATATTATTATCTCTAGCCAAAGTCAAAGCCGTTGGATCCATAACCCTTAAATCTCTCTTTATCGCTTCATTAAATGATAATTCATCAAACCTAACCGCATCAGAGAACTTTTTAGGATCTTTATCATAAACGCCATCAACCTGCGTGCCCTTCAAAATAACATCACATTCCATTTCCGTAGCCCTCAAAACAGAAGCCGTATCGGTTGTAAAATATGGATTTCCTGTTCCAGCAACAAAAATAACCACCCTACCCTTTTCAAGATGTCTTATAGCCCTTCTTCTAATATATGGTTCGCATATTTTATTTATACTAATCGCCGACAGCATTCTAGTTTCAACACCTAATTTTTCAATACCAGCCTGCAAAGCAATACCATTCATAACCGTTGCCAACATACCCATATAATCAGCACTAGCCCTATCCATAAGCTCCGTCGCAACAGATACACCTCTAAAAATATTTCCACCGCCAACCACAATTGCCACCTCAACACCAGACTTATATATTTTAACTATTTCTTCACAAGTCTTTTGTATAGCCGTCATATCATGTCCAAACGGTTTTTCTCCCATTAAAGATTCACCCGACACCTTAAACAAAATTCTTTTAAACTTTGACATTTTTTCTCCTTTTATTTTTTAAAATAGGCACAAAAAAATGGATACATTTTTTAATAAATGTATCCATTTATTCATTAACAATTTTTAATATATTATTTTTATCTATGCCCATAATTATTTTTAATCAACCTTCTCTCTTAATATAAATAATAATTATTATTTTTCAAGAGAAAATTATAATTTTTTTAACAATATAAACTTTAATATATTTAAAATAATGCCTATATATCAACCGCCATGCAAATAACCAACAACATCACCAACCTATAAAGATCCCCATTTCTATCCACCATCAATTGAATTCATCTCTTTACCTCTGTGAAGACCCGCACACTATAGCCAACTGTGATGACTCCTCTCCCTATCTATCACTTGTCAAGGTTCATGTTCAACATCACCCACATATGAAGAACATAAAAATTTTCCCACTTTGAAGGGACTGCTCTATCTCCACTCAAGATGTGAAGAAAATACCATTCACCCCCCCCTGTGAAACAACTCATACTACACCACCCTGTGAATGGCCCCTTTCAGACCCCCCTGTGAAGGGCCTCTCTCAGACCCCCCTGTGAAGGGGGGATAGGGG
>CALXSB010000047.1 GCA_944391005.1 uncultured Rickettsiales bacterium
GGGATCTTTACAAGGGAGGACCGAGAGAAGGCTTTCACATGAGGGGGCGAGATGGGCTATTCACAGGTGGGGTGATGTTGGGTGCGGCCCTTGAGAGGGGGGGCTGAATTGGGCGTGGCCCTTCACAGAAGTGTGAAGATAGAGTGGTCCATTCACATGAGAGTAGAAAAGAAAGAGATTTTGTTATTTGGACTTTTTTGACAACTTTTTTGAACTTTTTTGATTACCTATTTTTTATATTGTTTTATAATATATAATTAAATAATATGAAAATTGATATTAATAAACTGTGGAGAAAATATGATAAAATCATGTCCGTGTTATGTAATTATTAGTGCAATAGTTCTATTAATTGTATTGCTTTTGATTTATCTGTTCTGTTGTTGCAGAAAGTGTAAGAATGTTTTGTCTGAAAGACAACAAAATATAGTTCTGATAAGCGGTTTTACAGCAAGAGGTGATTTAAAAGGTTTAAAATGTGCTTTGAATAGTGCGTTGAATTCTGGTATGAAAATAAATGAGATAAATGAAATTTTGATTCAAATGTATGCCTATGCTGGATTTCCTAGAAGTTTGAGGGCTATTAATACTTTTATTGAAGTTGTAGATGAAAGGAAAAAGGATGGTAAAAATGATGAGGCTGGTGAGGCTGCTAAAATTTTGCCTGCTAATACTGATAAAAATGAATATGGAAATAAAGTTAGGGAAGAACTTTTTGGCATGTCAAATAATAAAGCTGGATATGCTATTTTTGCACCGTCTATTGATGATTTTTTGAAAGAACATTTATTTGCTGATATTTTTAGCAGAGGCATTTTATCCTATCAGGATAGAGAATTGGCAACAGTATCGGCATTGGCTGCTTTAAATAATGTTGAACCGATGTTGATGTCTCATATGAAGGGTGCTATGAATACGGGGTTGAAAGAAGATGAGATTGAAAATGCTTTGTGTTTAATTCAAAGAAATGTTTTAAAAACTTGCTGCCGTAAGAATTTTAAACTTTTGAAAACTATCACCAGCAGCAAATAGATAAAACTTTGGTTGGTTGTATAAAATATAACCAACCGATTATTATTTTATTAATATTTTTTTTGGTAATAATATGTCATTGGGTTTAACTGAAATTATATTGATTGTGCTTGTTATATTGATTCTATTTGGTGGAAAACGTATTCCTGAACTTGCGAAAGCTTTAGGCAAGGCACAATATGAATATAAAAAGGCGAAGGAAGCTTTAGAGAAGGAAGCTAAAGAATTTAAAGAAACAGTAAATGAAGTTGTGGAGGGCGAGGCTACTGAAAAAACAGCTGCTAAAGAAAATGCAACTATTGATGCAGAAAATAAATAGAATAAAAAATGGAGACTAAAGAAGAAAGCCTTGTTTATCATTTAGAAGCACTAAGGTCAATGCTTATAAGGTGCTTTGTGGCATTGGGTATTGGATTGATTCTAATGTTCTTTGTTGCACCGTATTTTATGAATTGGCTAATTGATATTATAGTTGGAGAACATGATATTTCTTTAAACTTTTTTTCACCAATGGAGGTTTTTATTTTGCAGATAAAAATGGCATTAGTTTTAGATTTTTTTGTATGTTTTCCTTATATAGCTAAAAAGTTGTGGGAATTTATAGTTCCGGCATTATATGATCATGAAAAGAAATTTATAAAGACAATTGTTGTTTTTTCAACTATTTTATTTTTGTTGGGTATGGCATTTTGCACATTTTTAGTCCTTCCGTTGATTATAGAAATTGGAATTAGCTATACAACTCAAAATATAAATGCAATGTTTGGTATTTCAAATATTGTTTCAATGGCACTTTGGCTTTCTATTTGTTTTGGTTTAATGTTCCAATTTCCAATTATTACATATTTTTTAATAGCATTTAATATTTTTGATTACGAAGCTGTGAAGAATAAGCGTCCATATATATTTGTGTTAATATTAATAATTTCTGCTATTTTAACGCCAACTCCTGATATATTTAATCAGCTTTTGCTTGCAATACCAACTTATATGTTGTTTGAAATTGGATTGTTTTTTTCTAAAAAATATAAAGTGGTTAAGTAATTAAGTTTGTATTTTAAATTATTTGATATTAATAAAGATAATATAATGAAATTATGAAAAGTTTTTAACTATTGTTTTTTTAATTTTGTGTTGTTTATTTTCTGCAAATATAATGGCTAATAATAAAAATAATGTTAATTTAGATATGAAATTAAAGCTTACTTTTGATGATAAAGAGGTTGTAATTAAATTGTATAATAATTCAGCTGTAAGACAATTAATTAAACTTTTGCCAAGCACATTTGAATTTAGTGATTTTGCTAATCAAGAGAAGATTACTAATTTTGATAAAAAATTGTCTTTAGAGGATGCACCTCGCGGTATGGTTGCTAAGGCTGGTATGGTATTTATTTATGCTCCATGGGGAAATATGGGAATTTTTTATAAGGATGTAAATAATAAAGTTGATAGAAATTTAATACCTTTAGGTGAAGTTGAAAGTGGTTTGGAATATATTTTATCTGAAAATAACAATTTTAAAGCAAAAATTGAAATTATTGATATTGATTAAATCTTAATAATATAGTTTGTGAGATTTAAACAGCTTTAAACTATTGTATATATTTAAAATTTTGAACTGTTTTTGTAAGTTTTTTGAACTATTTTTGATACCACTTTTTTAGCATATATTTTAAAATTAAAATTGGTAAAATGTTAATTGGTAGTATTATGAATCGTAGAGAATTTTTAAAAATTAGTTCGGGTGCTGCTTTATTGATGGCTACTACAAAGTTTGGTGTTTCAAAAGTTTTAGCTGATGATTCTAAAGCACCTGTTGGTAAAAACAAATTCATCTTCTTTTATACAGAAAAAACAGATGGAGCACAGAAATCTTGGCAATCTTGAGGTGTCTGCTATTGGTCTTGGATGTTTGCCAATGGTTGGATATTATGGTGGAAAATATG
>CALXSB010000048.1 GCA_944391005.1 uncultured Rickettsiales bacterium
ATACTATTCTTTATTGGCATTAAAGATTAGCAATGTTTATCACATAAAGAAACTGTCAAATATTCTTTTTAAAAAAATAATAAATATATAAATATAGGAGTAAATATATATATGTCTACAGAACAAGAACTACGCATACAGTCAGAAGCTAAGTTTGAGGCTGTAAAAAGTTTTATATACAAGCTTTCTGATGATTATGAAGAATTACAAGATGATAAATCATTTGATGATTTAGAACCATATCAAAAAAATGAAATTAAATCAAAATCAGATGTATTGGATATGATTAAGGATTTTATATTTAATAATACTTAAAAACTTATAATTCTCTTAAAATATATATTTAAGTTGTTTATGAATTGGGCTAGATATATTATCAATAAATTCAAATACAATTTATGAATGAATTATAAGAATATTATGAAGCACGAAGCAGAAAAATGATTGGCTTGCTGAATCATTTTAACTTGTTGGTCTGCGAAGTGCTAGATGAGCGAAGCGAATATGAATATTACAATTCAGGTAGTTATCACAGCTTTAAATCTAAATTAAAAGAAAGATTTAAGGCTTTTTTAATGTCAGTTGAAAGACTGCAAAATTTATTAAATTTAATAATAAAATAAAGGAAACTAAAAAATGTCTTTAATTAGAAAAGCAAATGAAATTGAATTGCCAACAACGGTATCAGTTTTAATCTATGGAAATCCCGGAAGTGGAAAAACTACCATGGCATGCAGTATGCCTAAATCTTTAATATTTGATATGGATAGGGGCATACATAGAGCCAAAAATACAACAGCTGATGTAGTTCAAGCTAAAAGTATGGGTGATGTTTATGAAGTAATCAATAGCGGTGATATAAACAGCTATGAAACACTTATATTTGATACATTGGGAAGATTGCTTGATTTTATGATAGTTGATATTTTAAGTAAAAATAAAATGCAAAAAATGAGAATACAGGATTATGGAACACTAAAAAGTGATTTTGATAATCTAATGTCTCTAATAAGAAGTAAGAATAAAAATGTTGTATTTGTAGCCCATGAGACAGAAGAAAAGATTGAAATTAATGGAAAAACAAGCATTATGAAACGACCAGATACTGGTGTCGGCAGTGCAGGTAAAACTTTGATAAAAGATTTAGATATAATAGGTTATGTTAGAATTCAAGATAAAAGACCTATGATTAGCTTCGATCCTAATGACGATTATTATGCTAAAAATGGCTATAATATAGATGACAATGTTTTGATACCAAGAATTAATGATGGTGAACCTAATACCTTTTTGACAAACATTATAACAAATAAAGTAAAAGAGAGTTTAGAAAAAAGAAAAGCAATAGATAAAGCCTACAATGATTTAATGGAATTTTTAAACAATGAAATTGATTCATTTACAAAGGATGATATAGAAGATTTTAATGCTTTCTACGAAGACTTGCCTAATAAACAGCATATTAACAACTCATTAATTATTGCCAAAAAGAAAATGTTTAAAAAAGCAGAGGAATTAGGATTTGTTGCAGATTTAGAGAGCAAGAAGTTTATTGACCCAACACAAAAATCAGAAGAAGACAGGAAGAAAGAGAAAGACAATAAACAGGAACAAACAAAAACAAAATAAGGAGTTGCAAATGAGTAATGTATTTAATCCCAATTCAAGATACCTAATAACTCCAACTTTGCTAAATTCTTTTTTATATTTTCAATCAAGCGAGAGTGAAACAGCCCTCGCTGATTTTGAAAAGACAATCAAAAAAGAATTCACAACAAATAAGTATTGTGAAGCTGGTAATATGTGGGAAAATAGACTTTGCAAGCCAAGTCTTGAAGAAGATAATAAACTTGTTCTTGAAATCGTAGACAAAATAAAAAATGATGAATATCAAGTTCCAGTTCAAAAACAAATAAATGTCAATGGTGTTAATATTCTGCTTTATGGCAAATGCGATTGTGTAGGTTATGATATAATAAGAGACATTAAGAGCATAAGCGGCGAATATGAGATAGGCAAATATAGAAACAGCATGCAACATAGAATTTATATGTATTGCAGTAGTATCAAACAATTTGAATATCTTATCACTAAAATTAAGATAAAAGAAGATAAAGACACCGAGAAAGTCATTGATGTAGAACCTATTGACAACTTCGGCGAATACTATGCTTGGCAGGATAGATATGAAAGCGATATATACGAATGTATAAATAATTTCTTTGATTATCTGAAAGTAAACGAAGAGTTGGGAAAGATTTATTTTGAATTGTGGAAGTGCAGGTTTTAGTTTAGCAATAAAAAATAAATATTCTAAAAAAAGAATTTAAAGAGGATAAAAATGTATGAGTTAAGGGATTATCAAAAAACAGCAGTAAAAATTGGTGTTTATCATATTAAAAATAGTAAAAAACCAACAATATTGCAGGCTTGCACCTCTGCAGGAAAAAGTTTGATATTGGCTAATATATGCAAACAGCTTGATGGCAGAATTTTAGTCTTTCAACCAAATATTGAAATTTTAGAACAAAATCTTGAAAAGTATGAAAGCTATGGTTTTAGGGCCAGCATCTTTTCAGCATCAAAAAACAGAAAAGAGACTGAAAGGAATGTAATATTTGCGACTATTCAATCAGTATACAAATATCCAGAATTATTCAAAGATGTTAAATATTGCATAGTTGACGAATGCCATTTGATAAATCCTAAGAATACAGAAAGCATGTATATTTCGTTTTTTAAAGCGATAGATTGCCAACATATTCTAGGTTTAACAGCAACACCTTATAGAATAACCAATAAATATTGTTGTGATGGAGAAGAAAAATTATATACCGGATCTTTAATGATGTTAAATAGAATTTATCCATTTTTCTTTTCTTCTATTATATATAAAATTGAGTTAAAAGATTTAATGGAACACGGCTATATCATGAAACCTGAATATATAGATTATAGTAATGGTTTTGATATAAGAGAGTTAAAAGTAAATTCTACTGGTTGCGATTACACCGAAGAGAGTGTAAAAAAATATTCCACAAAGAAAGATAGAATTGATAATGTGGTAAAGGCAACAAAAGAGTATTACGCAAAAAAGAATAAGATTCTGATATTCTGCTCATGCAAAAGTCAAGCAGAACAGATAAAGAAAGTTTTGCTGTATGAAGGATATAATCCACTAATGATATTCGGTGATACTCCGAATGTTGAAAGAAAAGATATAATTGATACTTTTAGAAATAACGACAAGCAAATACTTATTAATGTTGCTTGTCTAACTACTGGTTTTGATTGTCCTAGTCTTGATTGTGTAATATTGGCAAGACAAATAATGTCTCCAACTTTATATTTTCAAATAATAGGAAGATTAGTTAGATATTATAAAGATAAACAACCTATATTTGTTGATTGCACCAAAACATACAGCAGATTCGGAAAAGCCGAAGATTATGTTTTAGCTAAGGAGGACGGATTCAAAGATTGTCTAATGAACAGGGAAACTAAGGAAATAATAACTGGTAGCATACTATTCAAATGGAAAATTAAAAATGAAGAAAAAAAGAAGAATTTAAAAGATTTGTTTGATAATTAATTTACAAGCCAAGAAATCGGCTTTTTTAATTAATAATATTAATTTAATAATAAAGGAACATTATGATGAATAATGCGAAGAATAGTTTATTAGTATCTGTTCAAAATATAATAAATAGAAATATTACATCAAATAATTTTACAGTTATAGCCTATGCAAATCTAAATAAGATAAAACCTAGCCAATATAAAGTTTCACAGCTTGGCAGACGTGCAAATAAATCATATAGAAAAAATGAGTTAATATTTTAAAAATTTTGGATTATAATGAAACACCACTACATCATCCGCACAGAACAGGACAAACAAGACTTTAGCTTGTCCTTTTCTAAATCAAAGATTAATCCACAAAAGCCAATAGTGATTAATATAGATTATTTCTATAAGAAGAATAGTAATCAGCAATTAAGGGCTTACTGGAGGCTTATCAAGGTATGCAAGAACTTTATGAATAATCTAGGCAATAATTTCACTGATGAAGAAGTATCAACGTATTTCAAAATCAGATCAGGCCATTATACCGAAGTAAAAGGAGTTGTTGAACAGGTTTGCAACGGAATAGATAGAGATTGCATCAAAATACCAAGAAGCATAGCCCTTGACAGCGGAACCACTACAAAAGAAATGAAACAGCTTATTGATACAATACTTGAATTTGGACTAGATAATGGGATTGAAGACTGTTATATAGAAAGTCAAGAACTGGATGAACTGTTAAAGTATTATGATGATAAAAATAGAGGATAAATATGACAGAGCAAAAAACCAACTACACCACCACACAAAAACTGCAAATAATAGCAGATGTGTTGAATAAAAGAATGGGACAGACAATAGACTTTAGCAAGTATCAATGCAGATGTTATTTAGCATATGATTATAATACAAAATCTATTATGCAATTGACAAATGCAAGTCGAATAAAAGCTGGAGGCGTAATATATTGTTTAAACCAAGATTTTAAGGAAGTTGCGATTGATAAGATTGGAGAAAATGAATTAGAAAAATATTTAAAGGAATAAGCATGAAAGATATTTTCAATGAAGAAAATATAAAATTTGTATTAGACCATATAGGAACAGATTATAAATACAACAAATTTAATGAAAATCATTTTAAATGTGCTGTTGACCTTGTCTGGTCCGGTATATTAAATTATAATAAATTAACACCGGAAAATTACAATTTCTGGTGGTATGAAACAAATGAGCCACCGCCTTATAAAAAAGATAATTATACCTTTAACTTTATTGACCTAAGTCTGTCTAAAAAAGGGCAGATGTATAAAGAATATTTAACTAATGGTAAATATAAATTTATTGGAATACCTGACTTTATAGCATATTGGGATTGCTTGATTGATGGTAATAATAAAAATTACTGCAACAAAATATTGTCCCCGTATTTAAACCATAGTCAAATGGAATTTAATTTTAATCAATTTTAATTATATAAAGGAGTAAAAATGAAACTACAAAAAATTAAAGATGTCCGAGTAGGACAAATTTGGGAATATAAAGATTTTCTTATTGAAATTAGGCCAAGAGAATGCTTTCAAGGCATATATCACAATGGAATTCAAACTGTTAACCTTGATATTGATTCTTCTTTTTGGGATGAATTATATAAAAAAAGCAAGCTTATTGGCTTTCTAGGCATTACTCACAAGATTGAAGATAACAAGCTTATAGAAATGTCAAGGGAAGAGTTTGAAAGCGACGATATAATAGAATACCAAAATAAAATATTTATAATAGCTTGGGTTAATAAAGAAGAAAGGGATTATATGCATATCATAAATGAACAATTGGATAGAGAAACAATCAACCTTAGATATTCTAATAATTATAAAAAAGTTAAAAAACTAGGTATTTTAGGAGTTAATTATGAATTTATTAATGATAAACTTATAAAGGAGTAGAAAATGACTAAATTAAAAGCAATTAAATCAATAGAAGACTTCAAGGAATATAATATTATTTGCACTACAACCGAAGAGGTTAAGGAGTGTTTAGA
>CALXSB010000049.1 GCA_944391005.1 uncultured Rickettsiales bacterium
TCTAATTGTTGTTTAACTTCAGGTTGTTTTACTTCTTGTGTTTTGACTTCTGGTTCTCTAGAAATGACTTTATCTCTCATACTTCCCTTGTGAAGTTCCTCATGTGTATTACTTTGTTGTTTTTCAACAGCATCTTCTTTTTTCTTTCCACTAAAAATTTTCTCAAAGAATCCACGTTTTTCTTCTTTAACTTCAGGTTGTTTTACTTCTTGTGTTTTAACTTCTGGTTCTCTAGAAATGACTTTATCTCTCATACTTCCCTTGTGAAGTTCCTTTTGTAATTTATCATATTCTCTCTCAAGAGACTTTCTCTTAATGTCATCTAATGTATTTTTTAATTCGGTCTTAATATTGGCTGCTTTTTCTTTCATTTTTTCTGATAAATCATGATATACTTGTTTTAGTTTGTTATGCTGTTTTTTCATGAAATTAGCAGATTTTTTTAATGAAGCAATAAAACCCTCTTTCATCTTTGTAAATTTCTGAGATGCATTTTCTTTAAACTGTGCGAATTTTTGAGAAGTATTTTCTTTAAATTGTGCAAATTTCTGAGATGTGTCGTCTTTAAATTGTGCAAATTTCTGAGATGCATTTTCTTTAATATTGGCTGCTTTAGTTTTTATCTTTTCTCCTAGCAATCTTGAAGCTTCTTTCATTTTGCCATATTGCTCTTTCATAAAATTAGCAGCCATTTTAAGACCATTTATTGCTTTTTGCTTTGCTTCTCTTGTCATTTTTTTAAAATTATCTTTCATTTGCTCAAACTTTCTAGCTCTTTCTTTTTTCTTTTTATCCTTTACTTGTTTTCTAGATAATTCAACTAATTTTTTCAATTCGTCATTGCTCATTGCATTAATATCAACCCCCTGTTGTCCATGTTGTTGAGTTTGTTGTTTAGGTTGCTGTTGTTGTTTTTTTTGTTCTTTAGGTTGTTGAACTTGCTGTTGAGATTTTTGAGCTGATTGAAGTTGTTGTTTATTTTGTTGAACTTGCGGTTGAGATTTTTGAAATGATTGAGTTTGTTGTCCATTTTGTTGCTGTTGAGGTTGAGGTTGTTGAACTGATTGAGTTTGTTGTCCATTTTGTTGAACGCGAACTGCATCTAATATTGTATAAAAACCTCCAAAATCTGCTTTTAAAGCGTTAATATACAAGTTCATTTTTCTTTGTTGTTTTTGTATTAATCCTTTTAATGTTGTTTCGTCTGCATTTGGTTGTTTTTTTGCAGTTTCTATTATTTGTTTCTCTTTATTATACAATTCAAGATTATGTTGGAGGCTGCTTAATAATACTCCCTTTCTGTTTTCGTCTATAACCAAAAAATTATTTAAAAATTCTTCAGACATTCCAGAATTTGTATTCAAAGCTATTTTAAAAGCATCTTGAATAATCTTTTTCTTCTCTTCAGGTGTTAGATTATTAATAGTGGTAGTATCAGTCATAATTGTAAAAAGTTGTTTAATATGATATTATTATAAAATAATACAAATTACTTTGTCAACAACTTTTGTTGAAAATACTAGCTTGAACAAAAGTTTTTGATGTTTTATTTTTTATTATATTATGACTAAATATGATTAATTTATGAGATAATAAACTAAAAAATAATAATAAACAAAATAAAAACTATTCTTGACTTTATTTTAAGTTAAATAAATAATACAATTGTAAAAAATATTTAATTTATTGTAAATATAGGGGAAAATATGGTTGAATTACTTGATGTATACGATGCTGATTTTAAATTAATTGGAAAAGAAGAAAGAAATGAGGCACATAGAAAGGGTCTTTGGCATCAATCATTTTTTTGTTGGATAGTTAGATCAAACGGAAAGTTGGTAGTTCAGCTAAGAAGTAAAGATAAAACAACAAACCCTGGAATGTTTGATGTATCAAGTGCTGGACATATAGCTAGTGGCGAAACAGTAAAGGATGGTGTTAGAGAAATAAAGGAAGAACTTGGACTTGATGTAAAATTTGAAGACTTGACCTATTTGGGATATTTTAAATGGGCGACAGATAGAGGCAGCAAAATAATTATTCCATACAAAAATAGAGAGTTTTGCCATACATTTTTTTTGAAGAATGATACTCCATTAAATAAATTTATACTGCAACCCGAAGAATTAGATGGAATTTTTGAATTGGACATAAAAAAAGCAAGAAAATTATTTGCAAAAGAAGTTGATAAAATCACGATTAAGGGATATTTGAGAAAAAATGATAATACATTAGAAAAGGCGGAAAAAACAGTTTCAAGAAATGATTTTACTAAATATGATAATTTTTGGTTAAGGACATTCAATCTGGCTGAAGATTTTTTAAATGGTAGAAAATATTTAGCAATCTAAAATTATATTGGTCAATTTTCTATATAGTTCTATTAAAGATTATATATAAAATATTAATTGAAAATTATTTTATAGGATTATATATTTTATCCATACAAATAATTTTTATATTAATGTCAATATTATCAGATAGAGAAATTATAGAATACTCAGAAAAATATGGTATGATTTCACCATTTGAAGAGAAACAAGTAAAAATCAATGAACATAATGAAAAAATAGTATCCTACGGAACTTCATCCTATGGCTATGATGCAAGAGTATCAAACGAATTCAAAATATTTACAAACGTTGACTCTGCTGTTGTAGATCCAAAAGCTTTTGATGAAAACAGCTTTGTTTCAAGGACAACTGACGTTTGTATAATTCCGCCCAACAGTTTTGCACTAGCAAGAACAGTTGAATACTTTAAAATACCAAGAGACATTTTAACAGTTTGTCTTGGAAAATCAACCTATGCACGATGCGGCATAATTGTAAACGTAACACCGCTTGAACCAGAATGGGAAGGACATGTAACTCTTGAATTCTCAAATACAACGCCGCTTCCAGCAAAAATTTACGCAAACGAAGGTGCTTGCCAGTTTTTATTTTTCAAAGCAGACAAATGCTGCGAAGTATCCTACAAAGATAAAAAAGGCAAATATATGGGGCAAACAGGGGTAACATTACCTAGAGTTTAATGAATAGCTATATTTTTAATATAGCTATTTATAAAATTGTATTGATTTTATAGATTCTTTTTTAGATGAAGAATTTTTATTGTTAGCAGTTTTCGTGTATTATATTATTAGTTTAAATACTGTTATAATTTAGTGTCTTTTTTGCTACAGATTCCTTCTTTGTAGAATATTTTGAACATTACAATTATCATGTTCTATAGATAAAGAAGAGAGAGTATATTCCTCCATCGTAAGTTCATTATATTCTTCATCAGTAAGAGTTTTAATTTTTTCCTTTATTCCATTATATTGTTCATTAAACTGATTTCTAATAGTTTCAAACATTGTTTTGTCTTTTATTTTTATATTATCTACTATTTCAATTAATTTATTTTTATATGTTTCAATTATCGGATCGTATTTTTTATTTAATATATTTACATCATCATAAAAATTATTAAAGTTATCCATACCTTCAATTTTAACTTTTCCATTATAAAAAAATTTTCCGTCATAACAACATATTGGCGGAAATGGTAATGTAGTATCCACAACATTGTTTATTTGCTCATAGTGGCTATTAAAATGAATAAAATTTATTTTAAAATCTATATATTTTCCAATAAAAACTTTATCTAATTTAAAGTTTTGTATATCTTGAAGAGTATTACATTGAGATAAAAGATTATTTCTCCATTCATTAACAATATAAAAATTTATTATTTCATAATTATCAGTTATTTTATTTTCAGTATCAGCTGATTTTTGACCAGGTAGATTATATATTATTGTCTTTTTATTATTTGATTTTAATTCAACAATTCTTGTTCCACTCCTACATACTATGCTAGCAGTAATGCCTTTTGTTTTGTGAACTTGTATATTTTCTTTTAATTTTTCAAGACCATTTGCATTTAATATAGCTTCTATCAATGCTCTATAATCAATTAATTCAATAGCATTGCCTCTATCACCAGTGCCACAATGTATTTCTATATTTAAATCTGTTAGATTATTATCTTTTATCCATTTAGCTATTCCATAGTTTGGATCTGCAATATTCATTGCTTTATCATCAACATGGGCTAAATAAATATTATCTCTATTTTTATCTGTAATTATTAAACAACTGCAAGGACCTAAACCATCTGTGAATAAACCTTTCAATTTCTGTGGACTATTTTTTGTTATTGCGGCATAACAACCTTGAGGAACATTTAAAAAGTATTCTCTATCTTGACCTGTCCGTTTCTGAATTACTTCTTGTTGTAGATTCATTGTTTTTTTCATAATTATAATTAGGTAAATTATCTATTTTTTTATTTGCTAGTAAAAAAGCGGATGAAATCATATGCGATTCATTTTTTGTAAATGAAGTAATAATTTTTTTATAATATGACAAAATATCGGCTTTTGATTTATCATCAATTTTTTCAGGGTTAATGACATTTATAATTTTTTCAGATATAATTTTTTCAGATATAAAAAAATATTTATAATTTTCTAATTTTATATTATCTATTTCAGCATATATATTATAAATAATATTTGATAAATTAAGTGATAATATTTCTTCACTATAGCTTGGATTTTTTAAATTTGATACATACAAACCTATTATATTAAAAATTGCATCATATAATTTACTATTAATATATTGTAAATTATTTTTTAATAATTTTTGTTTGCTATCTTCAATATTCATTTCAAAGATTTTTATTCTATAACTAATATAATTTTATTATATTTTTTTTATTATTCAATAATTTTTATTTTTTTAATTACATTGATCTTCCTATAACTTTTGGTTTTGAAATTATTTTATTATTTTGATTTTCTTTATCTATTTCTAGTATTTTGTTATAGGCGTTTGTTAGACTTAAAGATAAATCTCCTTTTTGATTTGAAATAAAATGTTCTATTACTATTTTATAATAATTTGATATATATGTTCTTTTTTCTTTTGTATCGCAGTAGTCTGCAACTGAATCTTTTATTCTTTTAACTCTTATATTCTCAGTATATAATAACTGTTGTTTATTGACATTATTATGATCTATAATATCTAAATATATATCATATAAAATATTTTCTAGCCTTTTAAAATCTTTTTCTTCTTTATTTTTACATCTTATTGAATATCCCCAAATAAGACTTAATATATTATTAAAAATATTTTGTGCTGTATATCTATATTTTACATCTGATTCTATTTCTTGCGGTATCATTTAAAACATTTTTATTCTATAACTAACATAATTTTATTATATTTTTTTTATTATTCAATAATTTTTATTTTTTAATTAAATTGATCTTTCTATAACTTTTGGTTTTGAAGTTATTTTATTATTTTGATTTTCTTTATCTATTTCTAGTATTTTGTTATAGACATTCGTTAGACTTGTTGCATATGATGAACTTTTATTTTGTGATAATTTTTTTAATAAAATTTTATAATATAATGGAATTTCATTTTTTACGCGTTCATTAGTTATTTTATTTACATCATTTAATATTGTATTTAAGTATAGTTCTTCAACTTTTAGCAATGGTTTATCTATTTTTTTTAAAGAATTATTTGTAATCTTTGCATAAAGATTATATAATACATATTCCATTTTTGAATTATCTTTATCTTTATTGTATAAGGAATTATTATATATAACGCCTAATATAATATCTGATAGCTTTTTTTGAATAATTCCTGATTGTAATCTATAATTTTTATCTTCAATATCCATCTTAAACATTTTTATTCTATAACTAATATAATTTTATTATATTTTTATTATTCAAGTATTTTTATTTTTTTAATTACATTGACCTTTCTATAACTCTTGGTTTTGAAGTTATTTTATTATTTTGATTTTCTTTATCTATTTCTAGTATTTTGTTATAGGCGTTTGTTAGGCTTAAAGATAAATTTTCATCTAATTGTTGCTTTATAAAGTATTGTATCACTAATTTATAATAGTCTGATATTTTTTGTGTTTTTTCTTGATTATTACAATAACTATTTATTGTTCTATCTATATTTTTTGCTATTAGCTTGTCTATATTTGACAATTGATTTATCTCTGAAGCTTTTTTATTGTTTGTTATATTTAAATATATGTTTGGTAATATATATTCTAATCTTTGAAAGTCTTTTTCACGACCAAGTCTAAATAACATTGAATATCCAGAAATAAAATCTCTTAAATTATCATATATTTTTTTAGCTGTGAATTCGTATTCTTTATCTCTTTTTTCCATTTTGTTAAAAAATTTTTATTCTATAAATAATATAATTTTATTATTTTTATTATTCAAGTATTTTTATTTGTTAAGATGTATTTTTTTATGAATTTTTATTGTTTGCTGTAATGTATGTAATTGTATTGTAATATATTTGTAAAGGTAATTGTTATTGTTTAAACTAATGCTTGTTGTTTATTGCATGCTTTCGGTCCTTCTGTATCTTAACGCTTCTAATATGTGGGATTTGCTTATGTTTTCTTTGTTTTCTAAATCTGCAATTGTGCGGGCAACTTTTAATATCTTTGTGTAAGCTCTCATTGAAAGCTTGTAGGCGTTCATGGCTTTTTGTATAACTTTTTCTGTTTCGCTGTCTAATTTTGCAAATTTCTCTAATAATTCGTTGCTTGCGTTTGCGTTGATTAGAGATTTATTTGTTGTGTTTTTGTATCTTTGGGCTTGAATTTTGCGGGCGTTTATGACTCGCTCTTTTACGTCTTTCCTGGATTCGTTTTTAATGTCGTCTCTTTTTGCTTCTTGAAAGATATCAATTCTTGGAACTTCAATACATATGTCTATTCTGTCAAGTAATGGTCCCGAAATTTTTGCTTGGTATTCTCTAGCACAGATTGGGGCACGGGAGCACTTCTTTCCATCGTCCATTAAATGTCCACACCTGCATGGGTTCATGGCGGCTATTAATTGAAAATCTGCTGGGAATGTTATGCTTGAATTGGCACGTGCAATTGAAACTTCGCCGTTTTCTAGGGGTTGTCTTAGAGAATCTAATACTTGTCTTGAGAATTCTGGCAGTTCATCTAAAAATAATACTCCTTTGTGAGCTAAAGATATTTGTCCTGGTTTGGGTCTGCTACCGCCGCCTACCATTGCTGGCATTGAACATGAATGGTGTGGATCTATGAAAGGTCGTGTTGTTATTAATTCGCCATCTTTTATTTTGCCTGCAATGCTATTGATCATATTTATTTCAAGTATTTCTTCAATGGTTAAATCTGGCAAAATGCCGGGCAATCTTTTTGCAAGCATTGATTTTCCTGTTCCTGGCGGTCCTATCATTAGTAAATTATGTCCGCCCGCTGCGGTAATTTCTAAGGCTCTTTTTGCTTGTTGCTGTCCTACTACATCTTTTAAGTCAAGATAATTTGGAATTGATAATTGTTTTTTAAACTGTGGTCTGCTTAAAACTTGAGTTCCCTTCAGGTGATTTATGAGGGATAATAAATTTGAAGGTGCTAATATGTTTAAACTATCTCCGGCCCATAGGGCTTCTGGTCCGTTGTCTTCTGGACATATTATGCCTAAGCCTCTGTTGGAGGCCTCAATGGCTGCTGATAATATGCCGTTTACTGAGTTTATATGGCCATCAAGAGATAATTCGCCCATAACAATAAAATCGTGAACTGCGTCATTTGGTATAATTCCCATTTCCATTAATATACCCATGGCTATTGGTAAATCAAGAAAAGTTCCTTCTTTTTCAATATCGGCTGGAGTTAAGTTTACTGTTATTCTTCTGGCTGGAAATGATAAGTTCATTGAATTGATTGCACTTCTAACTCTTTCTTTTGATTCATTTACGGCTTTGTCTGGAAGTCCGACAATATTAAATGCAACAAGACCGCTTGATAGTTTAACTTCAACGTTTACATCAATGGTTTTAACGCCAGAAAATACAAAAGTTTTAATTTTTGATACCATTTGCCTCTCTTATTTATTTTTTGGTATATTTAACAAGAACTATTTATATTATTTAATTTTTTAATTATCAATATTTTTTATTGGACAAATTTGATAAATAAAAATTTATAAAAAAGTAAATTGAATATGTGTTGGCTTTATAATTAAAAAATTGAAGAGTTATATTTGGTATAACATAATTATTGATTAATTAGTGTATAATTTATTTCTGTATGAATATACAGTAATTTTAAATTTGCTATTGATTTTTTACATTTTTGTTGTATGATTTGAAATTGTTAAATAAAAATAATGCTATGAACTCTTATATAAAAACTTTAATTTTAAATAATTATAGGGTGTATAGGAGTAGCTCTTTTTCTTTTATGCCTAATATAAATATAATTTATGGCAAAAATGGAATAGGAAAGACAAATATATTGGAGTCAATATCATTTTTATCACCCGGTAAGGGATTTTCTGGTTCAAACATCAATGATGTGCTTCGCATAACTGACGAGGCTGCATTTAATTATAATTGGTCAATTTTTGCAAATATTGAAAATAATGACATTGCGGATACTGTTTCTGTGTTTTCTGAAAATGATAATGGCGCTTTAAAGAAAAAAGTAAAAATAAACGGCAATTTGGTTAGAAGCCAAGAAGAATTGAACAAAGTTTTTAGTGTTATATGGCTAACGCCGGAAATGCAGAATTTCTTTAATGACGATAAGTCTGTTAGAAGAAAATTTCTTGACAGGACGGTTTATATCCTTGACAATCAGCATGCCTCTAGAGTTGCAAAATATGAATTTTTACTAAAGGAAAGAATGAAGGTTTTGCAGGACGATATGAAATTTGACAAAAGTTGGTTATCAGTGCTTGAGGAAAAAATAGCAGAGACAGGAATTTCAATAGCTGTTGCTAGAAACGAAGTTGTTAGAAATCTAAACAAAATTCTTTTTAATTATGATTTTGATTTTCCGAAGTTTACAATTATCATTGATGGAACATTTGAAAACATGATGTTGGATAATATTACATCAATACAGGCCGAGGAAAAATTTAAAAAAATACTATTTGACAACAGAGAACAGGATAGAATTTCAAAAAGAACGACAGATGGCGTCCATAAAAGTGATTTAAGATTATTTTATCAGAATAAGAATATTGATGCCCAATTTTGTTCAACGGGAGAACAAAAATTGCTTTTAATTTCTTTTACAATTTTAAAAGCTTTAATGTGTAAAGAATTCAATAGAGCTGATCCAATAATATTATTGGATGAAATATTTTCATATCTTGATAAGGAAAGAAAAGTGAAATTATTTAATGAACTTTTAAAGCTTAATATTCAATCGTTTATCACGGGAACAGATGTTTCTATATTTAGCGATTTAGTTTCTGACAGGACAAACCTAATTAATTTGGAAAAAATTATTGAAAATAATTAAATAGTTTTTATATTCTAACCATTAGCAAATAAAAATTTTATTATGGAAAACGAAGAAATAATAAACGAGATTAAAAAGCAGATAAAGGAAAAAATTAGACCTGCTTTAGTTATGGATGGTGGAAACATAGAGTATGTTGAATATAATGATGGTGTTTTAAAAGTTAAACTATTAGGCGCCTGCCACGGCTGTCCTATGGCTGGCATAACTCTAAAAAATGCCGTTGAAGGAATCTTAAAAGAATACGTGCCTGAGATAACTGAAGTTGTAGCTGTGGATTTTGATCCAGATGAAATTGACGAAGAAATGGATATATAATACATGATTACTTTTTGGTTTATAATTGCCATAGCATTTGTGCTGATTGAAATTTTTACATTGGCATTTGGCTTTATATTTATTACCATTGGTTCCGGTTTATTGGTGCTGATGCTAAACTTTAACATTATTGCTGAAGATAATTATCTTGGGCAGTTTTTAATAATGTTATTTTTCTTTGTAATATCTTCTGTATTTTTCTATAAAACTTTTAAAAAATCAAAGGAAAGCACAGAAAATCGTTTTAGAGAAAATATGGATGCTGTAGTTATTGGTGAAGATTTAGTTAGGCATAAAGAAGGAAAAATCAAATGGAGCGGCACAATCTGCAACGCAATTTTATCTGACAATTCTCAGTTGGACAAAATAGAAGTTGGCAGCGATGTGGTAATAGAATCTTTTGTCGGAAATGTAGCTGTTGTTAATAAAATTTAAAGGAGGATAATATGGCTAGTTTTGCATTATTAATTTGTTTTATTTTTGTAATTTTATTTTTTAAATCTGTAAAAATTGTTCCACAACAGGAAGTGTGGATTATTGAAACTTTTGGAAAATACTCAAGAAAGCTTGAAGCTGGATTAAACTTTTTAATACCTTTTATAGATAATGTTGTCAGCAAGCAATCTTTAAAAGAAAGAGTTGTTGACGTCAATGAACAGAACGCTATCACAAGTGATAATGTTATTTTAGTTATAGACGGCATCATTTATGTCAAGGTTATAGATCCTGTTGCTGCATGCTACGGCGTTGATAATCCAATCTATGCGGTTACTCAATTAGCCCAAACAGCCATGAGATCTGAAATTGGAAAAATCGTTCTCGACAGAACTTTTGAAGAAAGAGAAAATTTAAATGCAAGCATTGTTCAAGCTATAAACGAGGCTGCTAAAAATTGGGGCATCCAATGCATGAGATATGAAGTAAAGGATATAACTCCGCCAAAAAGCGTATTAGAAGCAATGGAGTTGCAGGTTGCTGCAGAGAGAAACAAAAGAGCACAGATTTTAAAATCAGAAGGTGATAGACAAGCCATGATTAACAATGCAGAGGCTAAAAAAACAGAGGCTATTTTGACATCTGAAGCTGAAAAAATGGCGAGAATAAATGAGGCTGAAGGTAAAAAAGGGGCCATAATATTAGCATCAGAAGCTGACATGATACAGACTGTAAATATAGCTAATGGTCAAAAGGAAGCGGCTTTGCTATTAGCGGAAGCAACTGCAGAATCCTACAATAAAATTGCAAAATCATTGGAAAATCAAACAGGAAAAGATGCAGCCAATATTCAAATAATTGAGAATTATATAAAAGCGTTTGAAAAATTAGCTAAAACAAATAATACAATGCTAATACCAAGCAATCCCGCAGATATTAATTCAATAGTTGCACAGATTACGCAGGTTGCAAATAATTTTAAGAAATAATTGTTAAAATAGGCATATATTTTATGCCTATTTTTTATATTTTATTGTGGTATATAATATTGTAAAAGCAAATATTTCCGAAATTGTATTAAAAAGCACTATTTGAATTGATTTTAAATAAAATCCATATAGAACTAGAGTAATAATTCCGATATTATATACAATATAACTCAATATTGAAATACCCTGAACATCTTTTGTTTTTATTATTTTTATTGTTTGGGGCAAAAAAGAAACGGATAAACAAAAACCGCTTAAAAAACCTAAAAACTCACCAATTATAGGATTCATAAATTTATATTTATTTGCAAATAAACAAATGATAAACAGAATAATTTAAAATGTAAATAAATAATTCTTTTACAATATTTAAACTTTTAGTTTAATCAAATTAAAAATATATGTAATATAACTCCTTTTACTTTTAATATTAATGTTTTATAGTATAATTAGATATAAATAATATTTATAGACATATGACTCTTAAAAGTTCTTTTGAAATTTTAAATAATGAATATTCTATTTCTATACAAGATACAGATACAAATATATCTAGTAATGTTATAGTAAGTAAGCAAGAATTTCAAGTATTAAAGATTGCTGTAGAACATAATCATGGCATTCTAAATCTTTTAAGTAATAAAGATTTAATACTTTCTTTATATAAAAAAGGATTGGTAAATATGTCTGAAAATGATTACTTAGTTGTAAATAAAGCTATATTGCCATTATTTAAATATAATGAAAATAAAAATGTTATTACAATGGATAGTCTATTAAATATAGCCAACAACTTTAAGAAAAAAATTGCAGTTTATTGCAGTTTATAGATTATAAAATATAATCTGAAACTTTCTCCGAACTTTCCGGGAAGTTTTCTATAAATTGTAATTCTTTTTCTATATCAATATGATTATTGGCTCTATTTTCAAAACCATTTTTGTCTAATTCAAAAATATTGATAATAGCGCCATTATTATTTATCATTTTTCTTTTAAATTTAAAGCCCAATTTTAAAAGTATTCTTTGAGAAACTTTATTTGATACTAAATTATCGCCCATAATTTTTACATCAGGAAATTTTTTGAAAGTATTTTCAATAAGCAATTCAGATATTTCAGTAGTTATATGCTTATTCCTATACTCTTTCTTCAAAAAGTATTCAATCTCCATTATTTCTGGTTTAAGATTTTCATTTTCTTTTATTGTAAATATTCCTATAATTCCAATTATCTTGCCATCACTATTTAATACTTTAGAAGTTCTGACTTTACTAGACTTTCCATAGGCTGTCGACATTTTTAAAAAATATTCAATATCTTTCTTATTTTTGGCACAAGACCCATTAAATGAAGATGCTGTTCTCATAATTTCTTCATCGCAAATAATTTCTTTTACAATATTAAAATCTTCTTCCAATTCATAATCCAATGGTATTATCCTTAATTCCCCAACAAATTTATTATTATATTTTATTTCCATATCATTATTAATTTTATTAAATGTTATTTTTTTAATTAGATCTATAAATTTTTTTGCATTAGGACTAAAGTATACATGTTTTTTGCTAAGAATACAATATCTGAAAGATGGAAAAATACTTATTTTTTTTGTTATTAAAGTTTTTCTGTCTTCACTATTAATATAACTAGCAGATATAGGTGCTACACATAGATTTTCTTTAATCATTGATTTTACAATTTCCCAATTTGCATCCTTAAAAATTATATTATTTACAAAATTGTCATCAGTAAGCAAAAAATTAAGATAACTATGGGTTTTAAACAGCTCTTCATCCATACAAACAAGATTTGATTTTGCTATATCTTCTTTTGTTATTTCATTTTCTGGTTTTGATGCCAGCCAATGATCCTTATGCATTACTAG
>CALXSB010000050.1 GCA_944391005.1 uncultured Rickettsiales bacterium
AGCATTGGAATGGAAGATTTAGAGGCAGTTGTTATGGAAAAAAACCTTCTGGAGAATCTAGCAATACAACTGGCTATACGGATTATGAGTATGCTATTGAAAATGGGAAGAAGTGCAGGGGGTTTTGTTATGCGATATAGTAGATAGTAAAATGAAATATATCAAATTACAAATACTAATTTACATTTTAATTTTTTTGTTGACTATTAGAATAATTATTTGATGATATATATGTAGTAAAAAATGGATAAAAATGTTTGATAAAGTAAATTATTTTATAGACAGAACAATAAGACATATACGAAAAGTTCAAGATAATATGATATATCTTGAAAAAAACAGACAGTTATTGCCATTTAAGATTAAACAGTTTGATCTATTAAGGAGAGGTCTAAAGCATGATACGAGTAAATTTTCAAAAAAATTGATAAATGGCTATATAATAAGGACGGAATATTATCACAATTTAAATAATAACTTGCCGGTAGATAATATTAATCTTGCGGAAATGAAAAAAGCAACAGAAACTCATTATAGGCAAGAAAGGCACCATTCAAACTATAAAACAAAAATGTCAAACCTTGATATATGCGAAATGTGTTGTGATATAGCAGCAATTTCATGGGAAAAAAAAGAAAAAGATTATACGGAATATTTTTTGAATACAAAAATAAATAATTTCCCAATTCTAAGACGATATAAGGATAATATAGTAAAAATTTTATTATTAATACAGGATTTTGATAGGAATAATAAATAGCTTTGTTTAAAAATAATAAAAACTCCTATGTAAGAATGTGTAGGAGTTTTTGTATTTATTATTTTTATTTACTTATTTGTCTTTTTGTTTGTGCTCCGTTTTTTTGTCTTCTTTGTTTTTCGGAAGCTAAACGTTGTTGATGAGTTGTTTGTCTAGCCTGTTGGGCCTCATCATGATTCTGTTGCACTTGTATCTGTTGTAATAGATGTCTGTATTGTTCAGCTCGCTGTTGTAAAGACTGTTCAGATTGTTCCGATATCTCGTGAGAATTTTCTAAATGTAAAATTGGTATTAAATAATTTCGGATTTGTTGCTCATCAGTCCAATCTTGATTTTGTGCAGCTTCTTGTATCTGTTGTTGCTGTTGTTGCTGCTGCTGTGATTGATTAAATTTTTCTAATAATCCATCTACAACGATATTATAATTTTCTATATTTGGTGAATAGGATGTCATACGTCCGTTATTTGCAGCAATATTGTCAAATAAATATTCGTTTTGATCTTTGAATATTCTAGCTATTTCTTCTACACCTATGTGTTTGCTTCCTTTACCACCAACTAAATAATTATAATAACAAATCTTTAAAGTTGCTATGTCTAAATTTTTATTATATTTCTTATTAAAGGCATTTTTTATAACATCCCAATCTATTTTTATATAAATGGCCTCATTGTTTCTTTCTGAGAGATTTGGATCTTTTTCAAATACATATCTTTTGTATTCTTTTACTAGTTGTGGAATACTATTTCTTAATTCCTGTGGAATTTTTGCTAAAGCTATATCTAAAAATTTTGTATAGTCTTTTGAATCATTACAATTTATATGGCTGGCATAATTTTGCAAAAACAGTCTGATGCTCTTATCTTGAATGACTCCATTTTTAAGATACCACATGCATATTTCTGCAGATGAATCACTTAATTCATTGTTGTTATTTGTTTTGCTATTTAATCTTTTATATGTTGAGATATATTGGCTCATTGTGAAATATTTTGTTAATCCTTCATATCCAAATTTTTTTCCAAATTCACGTTTTATAAAATTTTCATTTTTAATAAATACTTCGGGATTTATATCCGATATAAGTTTTAGTCCGGATTGCATTTCAGCTCCATTATAAATCCAATTATATATATTAAAAAGATCTTCTCCAATGGCAGCCTTAATTAAATAATCTAATAATTTATTATTTTCCATTTAATTTATTTTTGTTAAACATATTTACATATTATACTAATTTTTTAAGATAATTCAATAGTTTTTTTAAAAAATAGAAAAATTAATATATATATTTAAACTCCCGTTATTTCGCGGGAGTTTTTTGTATTTATTATTTTTTATCTTTTTATTGTCTTCCTGTTTGTGTTCCTATTTCTTGTCCTCTTTGTCTTTCAAAAGCTAAACGTTGTTGATAATTCATTTGTCTTTCTTCACGAGCCTGTTGCTGCTGTGTTTGATTGAATCTTTTTAACACTTCATATGCAACGATATTATAATTTTCTATATTTGGTGAATAGAATGTTATACATCCATTATTTATAGCAATATTATTAAATAAATATTCGTTTTGATCTTTGAATATTTTAACTATTTCTTTTTCATTTCTATGATTGCTTCTTCTACCACCAACTAAATAATTATAATAACAAATCCTTAAGGTTGCTATGTCTAAATTTTTATTATATTTCTTATTAAATGCATTTTTTATAACATCCCAATCTATTTTTATATAAATAGCCTCACTGTTTCTTTCTGAGAGATTTGGATCTTTTTCAAATACATATTTTTTGTATTCTTTTACTAATTGTGGAATACTATTTCTTAATTCCTGTGGAATTTTTGCTAAAGCTATATCTAAAAATTTTGTATATTCTTTTGCATTATTTTTATTTTTATCAAATGGATATCTTGCTGAAAAACGTCTAAAATCTTCATCATTAACAGATTTTGGATCTTCAATATATAGCATACATAGATCTGCAGATAAATCATTTAGTTCATTTTTATCTTTTAGTTTATTATTTAATCTTTTATAGGCATAGACGTATTGCCTCATTGTATCATATTTTTTTGGTCCCTCTATTTCTCCAAATATTTCTATAAATTTATTTTCTATTTCTTCGCTATTTTTTTTATTAAAAAATATATCAGAATCTGTATTTGATACAAGTTTTAGTCCTGATTGCGTTTCAGCTTCATCATTAATCCACTCAATTATATTATTCAATTTAACAGTATTTATTAAAGCGTTTATTCCATCTACCATTTAATTTATTTTTTTTATTAAACACGTTTACATATTATACTAATTTTTTAAGATAATTCAATAGTTTTTTTAAAAATTGCTAAAATTTTAAAAATAAAGGTGAAGCCATTCATAATGGAGGCTATATAAAGAATGGCTTCATAATAATTTAGTATAGTTAGGGGCGTTGCCCCTGCTATATGTATAATAAATAATTGTTTAGTCTTAATTTTTAATATATCTACCGGCCATTGCCTTGTAGACCATATTTTCATATTTTATGTATTGATACTTGTTTTGTATCAAAGTTAATTTTGAATTATTTTCCGTATTTAGTGCCTCCAAATAGTCAATTAATTGTATTTTTCCACTATTGTATCTATCCCTATAATATTTTGTGATTTTTACGCTGTCATTGTAATTTTTTTCTGAGTTTTCAAATATGTTCTCACTATTTGAATAGCTTACATAGTAGTAGGCAACTTCGTTTAGGGCAATGTTTAAAGTGTCTCTAAAATCAAATAATGCTATTTGATAATCAGTTTCTGAAATTTTAATATTGCTTCTAACTCTTGCCCAATCTAGGAAAGGTAAAGAAATAGAAATGTTGCCTAATATATTGCCGAAATCAAATGTGTCATCAACTTTATCAGCTGAAGAACTGATTACGCCCTGTATTGTTATGGAAGGATACCAATTTTTGTCCTGAGCCTTTAAATTTTTAAAAGCTTCTTCTAGCCTATATTGGCTTGCCTTTAAATCAGGACGTTCCGCAAGAACAGATAAAGGCACGTCTATATCAACCCCTATATTTTTTACATCCAATATATCATCAAACTTTATGTCAAGCTTTTGATCAGGTCTAAGATTTAACAAAACTCTCATACTTTGTTCAATTTCTCTATATTGAGTTTTGAGGTCTAAAAGAGTGTTTTTTGCTGTTGATACGCTCTGCTGTGCCTGCAATAATTCAAGCGAATCTACAGAACCTTTAGTATATTTTTCCTGTATTAAAGAATATATTTGCTCATAATTTTTTAAACTGTTTTCGGTTGCAGTAATTGAGTTGTTTAGGTATAGCATATTGTAATATAGATCTATTACGCTGTTTACCAATGTCAATTTTGCATTTTCTCTATCCATTACAGTTGCTTTATATTCAAACTCCTGTGCATTTTTTGCATCACGAATTTTGCCATACAGGTCTATTTCGTAGCTTATACCCAATTCACCGGAAAAGCTATTTGAAAAACCATCGCTGGTATATATATCTCTGCCACTTGAAGCGTCAAGACTTCCATTTAGAGTTGGAAATAAATCAGCCCTGACTAAATTTAATCTATACAGCTCTTTATTAACATTTAAAGCGCTTTGAATATAGTCTATATTGTTTTTAAGGGCAAAAGTGATTAATCTATCCAATTCTTCATTGTTATAATCTTTCCACCATTCCGTATCAACGGTGTATTGCTCTGAAATTTCTTCTTTGTCATAGTTGAGTTCTTCTGATAAATCTATTGGTTTATACTTTGAAGAAACACAGCCGAACATTAAAGAAAATAAACTTAAATATAATATTTTATTTTTCATAATTACTCCCTTGCTAATGCATCTATTGGATTAAGGTTTGAAGCGTTCTTTGCTGGCATATAGCCGAATATTATACCTATAGCGGAAGAACAGATCAAAGCTAAAATAATTGATGTTGTTGAAAATTTCATTGTAAAATCTTCGGAGAAGGTGTTAAATCCAAGTCCTATCAATCCTGATAAAACAACACCTAAAAAACCGCCAATAATACATATTAAAATCGCCTCTATTAAAAATTGTTCAAGAATGTTGTGCTGCTTAGCGCCAATCGCCATTCTTATACCAATTTCTTTTGTTCTTTCCGTAACGGAAACTAACATTATATTCATAACGCCTATACCTCCTACGATTAATGAAATTACAGCTATACATGAAATTAACAGTGTCATTGTGTTAGTTGTTTCTTCTATTGTCTGCTTGATACTATCACTATTAATCATGAAGAAATCTTTTTTTCTATGGGAAGCCGTCAATATTTTTTCAATACTAGCCTCTGCTACCTGCGAATTTACAGCATCCGAAACTTTTACAGTTATAGAGTTTATATCATCACCGCCAATAACCTTACGCATTGCAGTCGTATATGGCGTAAAAAGCGTTATAACTTCGGAACTAGGACCCGTATTTTTATCTTTTTCTAGCACGCCAATAATTTGCAAAGGCTTTCTGTTGAATATTATGACTTTGCCAACCGGGTTTGGATCATCAGCAAACAATTCATTTTTTGCATTATGATCAATAACAACTACTGAAGAAACCCTGTCTACATCCTCCTTGGTAAACGGCCTTCCAGATTGAAAAGTTTTTCCAAACACGTCAAAGTATTGATAACCAACGCCCCTCAGAGTGGCTGTTACAGTATCATTTCCGTATAAAAGGTTTGCGCTTGATGAAATATTAGGTGTTGCACTGTCTATAAAGCCCTGCTGTGCTAAATAATCAGAGTCTGCTATCTTTAAACTTTTTACTTTTCCGGAACGCAAATCACCAAAACCAGTTCCAGGCAAAATTGTAATAGTATTTGTTCCCATTGAGCTTATATTTTCCATAACTTTAGCCTGAGAACCATTACCTAAAGCAACAACGGATACAACTGACGCAATACCAATAATAATACCCAACATTGTCAAAAGGGATCTCATTTTATGGGAAAGTATTGCCTGAATTGACATCTTAAAGGCCTCTGAAAATCTATATTTCAAATAGCCCATTTTCGTTCTTTTTACATTTTTAACCTCATCCACCAATTCATAGAAATCTTGTGATTTTCTAGTATCAGACAGAATTTCGCCATCCTTTATTTCTATAATTCTGCTAGCCTGTGCAGCTATTTTTTTATCGTGGGTTACAAGAATTATTGTATGGCCTTTTTTATAAAGATCCTTTATAATTTCCATAACCATTTCACCGCTTTTTGAATCCAAAGCACCCGTAGGTTCATCAGCCAATATTATTTCACCCCCGTTCATAAGTGCACGGGCTATACTGACCCTCTGCTGCTGTCCACCGGACAATTCACTTGGTTTATTATTCAACCTATTGCCCAAATCTAAATTTTGAAGTATTTGAATAGCTCTTGCATTTCTACTTTCAAAATCAAGTCCAGAATATACGGCAGGCAAAGCTGCATTTTCCGTTGCATTTAAATTGGTCAAAAGATTATATCTTTGAAATATAAAACCAAATGTTCTACATCTCATTTCCGCCAATAAATCTTTATCCATATTGGCAACATTAACGCCATTTATAGTATAGGTTCCGGAAGTTGGACTATCTAGACATCCAATAATATTCATAAGCGTTGATTTTCCAGAACCAGATTGTCCAATTATCGCCACAAAATCGCCCTTTCTGACCGAAAAATTAATATTCTTCAGAACATGGACTCTATTTTGACCACTTCCATAGTATTTATTTAAATCCTTAATTTCAATAATATTCATACTATTTATCTCCTAGCGAATTTATTGACTTTCTCCATTATTTCAGCAGCAGACAATGATGACAATACAATTTCTTCACCTTCACTCAAACCGCTTTTTACTTCCAAAGTAGTATTATTTGCTATACCCGGTTCAATTCTTCTTTCTTCAACTTTTCCATCTTCCTTAAGAATATTTACATACAAACCACCGTCTTTTCTAAATACAGCCATTGTTGGTATTGTTAAAACATCTGTAGCACTACTGATATAAATAGTGTTTTCAGTAGTCATACCTATTCTTAATTTTTCATCTTCATTATTTATATTAAATCTTCCATAGTAGTAAACAGCTTCATCAGAACCAACAACGCCAGTATATTCAGCGTTAGTTAACAATGTTAAAGCCGGATCAATAGATTTTAATGTTGCATCATGGCTTACAGTCTCGCCTAAAATTGTATAGCTAACTTTCAAACCAGGTCTAACGCTTGTAATGTCAGCTTCCGATATTTCCATCAAAACTTCCATTTTTGTTAAATCAGCCATTTGAACAATAGTTGGCGTAGTCATTGCTGAGTTTACAGTCTGACCTTGATCTACAGGCACTGACACAATAGTTCCATCTATTGGTGCAACAATTGTCGTATAGCCTAAGTTTGTCTCAGCTGTGCTTAAATTAATTTCAGTCTGTTTAATCAAAGATTTAATATCAGCCAAATTAGAACTAGCTGTTGCATAAACATTTTCAAAATTTTCAAAATCTTCCCTTGAAGTTGCATTCTTTTTCAATAATGATTTAGATCTTTCATATTGCTTTTTTGCTATATTGTAGGCAGTTTGAGCAGACCTTAACTGAGCATTATAGCTTTCTAGTTTAGTCTTATTTACATCAACTTCATTCTGTTGAGTTGTTGAATCTATTTGAGCTATTAAATCACCCTTTTTAACTTTCTGTCCAAGTTCTACATAGAGTTTTTCAATCTCACCAGACACCTGAGCACCGACATCAACAAGGTTAATCGCAGCAACCTCTCCTGTCGCGCTTACAGTCTTTTCAATATTTCCCCTAACAACCTTTTGAGTCATATAGGTTATATCGTTTTTTGGTGCAAAATATTTATATCCCGAATATCCAAGAACTGCTGCAATCACACCATAAACAGCCATTTTTGTCTTACTAATTTTCTTAAAGTTTATCATAGGTTTAAAAATTTTCCTCCACTATTTTGTTAATAGTTTTTAAAGCTTTTCCAAATTCTTCAACATCCTTATCACTCATACCTTTCATGACATTAATAATTTCTTTTTTAACATTTTCCATCACACCATCCAGCATATCTTCACCCTTTTTAGTCAACGAATAATATGTATTCCTTCTATCGCTTGAATCAATTTCCCTTTTTACAAGCCCTTCCTTTTCAAGATTATTATACATTATACACAATGTTTGAGGCGACGATCCAGTCTCTTCAGCTATATCCTTCAATTTTGACCTCCCACTCAATTTTAGATTAACTAAAGAAGTCAATTTTTGTTTTGTAATAACCGTTATATTAACAGAATTATCTATTCTTTTTTTAATCTTATAGCTACTTTGCATCTGTTTTTCAAATTCCTCTACAACTTCTTCCAACTTCATATTGTAAAAACTTTTAATTATTAAAACATTTAACAATTAAATAATTTAACAATTAATTATAATATTGTCAAGTGAAATATGAGAAAATTATTTACATATTTTTATTTTTTTAACTCTCTAGCAATACTTAATTCTCAATTCCTCCATTTCCAATACAAAGTATATATAACATATTTTTATTATAATTATTAATAGGACAATATACATCCTACGAAGGTGTCATCATCTATACATCCTGTGAAGCTATCCTCAGCAATTCGCCAATCTGTCAAACGGTCCTAATCTCCACCACCTGTGAAGAACTCACGCTCTACCTCCATGTGAATTGTTTTTTCTTTTTACCGACATCTACAAAAAGTCCCTCTCAACCCCGCATCAAGGAGGACATCTATTTCACCCAACTGCGAAGAGGGATATCCATCTCATCCCTCATGTGAAGACAACCTCTTGGTTCTATCTGTGAAGGGCCCACAAACTCACCACCCCATGTAAAGGGCTCATCTCAGTTCCCCCCTGCGAGGGGGCTACTCCATATCCACCTCCCTATTAAGGGACTACTCTATCTACACCCCTTGTGAATGGCTACACCCAACATCACCCCTTGTGAAGGGCCCCTCCCAGCCCCCTTGTGAAGACAACCTCTCAGCCCCCCTGTGAAGGGGGGTAAGGGGGGTTCGCCTCCCTTCGTAAGGGAGGATGTCAACGAAGTTGACAGGTGGGTTGACAAAGAAATTAAAAAACCAACCAAGTGAAACAAAGGTAAAACTTAAAAATTACCCTTCGGCAGAAAATCAAAAAATAAATTAAAAAATAAATTAAAAAATTAAAAATAAAAAAGATAAATAATAAAGTAATAAATAATTAAAAGTTAAAGATTAATAATTAAAATTAAAAATATTAAATATTAATTCTTAAATATTAAGATTT
>CALXSB010000051.1 GCA_944391005.1 uncultured Rickettsiales bacterium
ACCTGCAGAAACAATTAGAAATTGCGGTGAATTTGTATTTGTAGAATATTTTTTTATTATTTCTAATCCTGTATATTCATTATTTCTCATTAAATCTGTAATTACTATATCTGGTTTTTTTTCTTCTATTAACTTAATTTCATCTTCATCCGTATTTGCGATTCCTACTATTTCAAATTCTTCAATTTCAATTAATTTTCTGTAAATAAAATCACAAAAACTTTTATTGTCATCTGCTATTAATATTTTTTTCTTCAAAATAACCACCTCTGTAATAATTTTGGAACATATTAATTCCGTCTTTCCTTAAATTATAGCATAAGAAAATGGTAAAATCAAATATATGTAAACATTTTTTTGGTGGAGGTAAATACTTTGAATTCTAGGAAATATCTTGATATATTAAATGGAAAGATTAATACAGTTGGGAAAAATATAAAAATTACTAGAGAAAAACAAAAGAAATCAAGACAATATTTATCAGACCAACTTATGATATTAGGTATTGATATTTCAAGTCAATCAATATTCGATATTGAAACTGGAACTCGAACTGTAATAGATTATGAATTATGTGCGATTGCTAAAATATTAGGAGTTACAGCTGATTCATTATTGGAAGATTTTAATAGTTATTTAAACAAAATATAAAGAAGATTAGTAATTTTTCTTTCAAAGAATTTCTAATCTTCTTTTTCTTTATACCTCTTTATAATCTATTATAGCTATTTTAAAGTTTATGTTTTCAAAATTATGTTCAATGTTTTCAATCGTTTTTATTACATTACTCTCCATATATTCTTCACAACAATGTGAACATTGTAAAACAGGGGTATTTTCTAATATAATAGTTTTAGCTCCTAATTGAATTATATGTTTTTTTTCCGTTAAAATCATATTGTTTTTACATCTACAACATAGCATATTAATATTCTCCTCTCAATTTTATATTGGCTCAAATATTAATTTGGCAGTCCAGTCCGATTTCTATTATACCATCTCCCCTTATTTTTTTAAATACTTTTTCAAAGACTCATTATTAAATTTTTTATTAATTATCAATTACTCCCTCATTTATCAAGGCATTTCTTATTGCAATATTTACTAAAATATATGTTGGCATTTTATATTGTTCTTTTAATTTATATAAACTTTCTAGGACAGTTTCCCTTAATAAAAAAGCTCTAGGAGAATATAATTGTTCTCCTATTTCATATGGAATTACTTCATTTGTTTCTGATAGTTTTTCAATTGATAAATTAACCATTTTATTTATTGAAGCATCATATTTTAATTTAGATAATTTTTCTAATTTATTATATAAATTATCATCTATTTCAAAAGTCCTTGGAATTAATTTTTCTTTTTTATTAAAATGCTCACTAAAATACGTCATTTCTATCACTCCATTCTATATCTATTATATAACATTTTATAGGCTTTTTCAAAAATAGTTGAATATTGTTTTTTTCAATATTGCACTATTGATTTTTAATTTGTTTTGTTATACAATACAAATTAAAAAGAGGAGGTTTACACTATGAGCAAATTATTTGAGATTTATAAGAAATTAAAACAAAATGATAATGAAACTTTATATTTATTCAAATCTGGTATTTTCTATATTTTTTTAGACAATGACGCAAAGATAATAAATAAGGCATTTGGTTTAAAACTCACTAATCTTAATGATAAAACAGTAAAATGTGGTTTTCCCTCAAATTCTTTACAAAAGTATATTAGACTTTTAAGTTCTGCAAATTATAAAATTAAAATAATTGATAATTCAACTAATACATCTTTTAAATTAAAAGACTTTATTATTAGCGCTGATAATCTTGAACTATTAAAAACAATTTCTAATGTTAATGAAGATAATTTGTCTATAAAGGATGCTTTTGAATTTATTAGTAATATAAAAAATAATGCTATTAAAATTTTAAAAGGAGTTAATGAAAATGAATAGAAAAACGAATAATAATTTATTGATTTATCACAAATATATGGATTTAATATATTATTCTAATGATATTGTTAGAAAATACCCAAAATCCGAGCGTTTTACACTTGTTGAAGAAATTAAACACTCATTATATACAGGATTAAGGATGCTTATGCATGCAATAAAATCTTATGTTGTTTCAGAAAAATTAAAATATTTAAAAGAGTTGGATGTTTATTTAAGTTTATTAAAAGTTCATGTACGACTTTCTTATAAATATCAATATATATCAAATAAAAACTATGCAACATGGAGTAGTTCAATTACCGATATTTGTAATATGCTAGGAGGTTGGATAAATTCATGCCAAAAAAGATAAGAAATGTATTTTATAAAAATTTAACTTTTCAAAAATTTGTTGAAGCACATAATAGAGCAAAGAAAAATAAAATGTTTAAAAATGAAGTTTTAACTTTTGACTTGAATTTAGAAAGTAATATTATTACAATTATAAGAAGCATTAAGAATAATACTTATAAAGTTGGACAATATCATTCATTTACAGTTTATGAACCTAAGGAACGTATTATACAATCATTACCTTATAGGGATAGGGTCGTTCATCAATGGTATGTAGAAGAATTTATAAAACCTTATATTATGCCTAAATTTATTAATACATCTTTTGCTTGTTTGCCAAATAAAGGAACTCATAAAGCAGTTGATAGTGTTCAAGAGATGATGAGAAAATACAGCAAAAATTATCCAGACTACTATATTCTAAAATGTGATATTAAAAAATATTTTAATAGTATTGATTCCATTGTCCTATTTGATATATTAAAAAATTATATTGAAGACAAAGCATTATTAAGATTTACTTCTAAAATCCTATTTGATAATCGTCCCTTTGATGCTAATATCGGAATACCAATACGGAAATTATACTAGTCAATATTTTGCAAATATATATTTGAACGAACTTGATCAATTTATAAAACGCACCTTGCATATACAAAATTTTGTTCGTTATATGGATGATTTTATTTTACTACTACCAGATAAAGAAACTTGCATTAAATATAAAGCTATAATTTCTAACTTCTTGAATAAAAAACTCCATTTAGAACTAAATGATAAATCAAGATATTTTCCAAATAAAATGGGGGTTAATTTTTGTGGTTATAGAATTTTCCATACACATAGATTATTGAGAAATAGTTCTAAGAAAAAGATAAAAAGGCGTGTAAAAAAATGGAACAAAAAATATAATGAAAACACTTTAAATATTCCATATACTCTTCAAAGTATTAATTCATGGATTGGTCATTCATCATATTGCAATTCATATACCCTTCAGCAAAAAATCTTAAATAAATGTAATTTTTTATTTAATAATAATACATATATTATGCTAGAAAAAAACTTATATAATGATATAGACAATTTTAACTTGCAAAATCCGAGATAAGTAAAACCTATCTCGGATTTTTATAATTTTGGATTTTCGTCATTTTACTACTAAAACAAAATTATTATTTATGTGTTTATAACATATT
>CALXSB010000052.1 GCA_944391005.1 uncultured Rickettsiales bacterium
CAAAGACTACCTAGAAATACACAATCCAGCGGATATGCCCGAACCGCAATACATTTCAAAAATGGAAGAACCTTGGATAACCGCCACAATAATGACGCCAGACGAGTATTTGGGCGATGTCATTAAACTCTGCACCGACAGACGAGGCATACAGAAAAACCTAACCTACGTAGGCGATCGTGCCGTTCTTACTTACAGACTTCCGCTAAACGAAATCGTTTATGATTTCTACGATAAGTTGAAATCCTACACAAAAGGCTATGCAAGTTTTGATTGGCAGGTGGACGGCTACGAAGAAAGCAAGCTTGTAAAACTTGGCATTTTAGTCAATGGCGAAAATGTTGACGCCCTATCCCTCATAATGCACCAATCCCAAGCCATCAAAAAAGGTCGACAACTGGTTGAAAAACTCAAAGAAGAAATACCAAGACAAATGTTCAAAATCGCCATCCAAGCAAGCATGGACGGCAAAATCATCGCAAGAGAAGACCTATCAGGCTACAAAAAAGACGTCCTCGCCAAATGCTACGGCGGCGACGTTTCCCGAAAGAAAAAATTGCTTGAAAAACAAAAAAGAGGAAAAAAGAGAATGAGAAGCATTGGAAATGTGGAAATTCCACAGAGTGCGTTCTTGGCAGTGCTGAAGGTAGGGGATTAGTTCTGTCGTGCGGGGAAATTGAAAATGGAGAATTGAAAATAAAAAAGAAAATATGACAAATAAAAATTTGCAACAGGCACAAAAGAACAAAAATGATGAGTTTTATACCCAATTAGTTGATATAGAAAAAGAATTGAAACACTGCAAAGACTATTTTAAAGGCAAACAGTTTTATGCGACGACCCAAGAGTTAGCAATTTTTTTCACTATTTTTCCTATAATTTTGAATTTTTGGGACTGAAAAAGCTAATTACTACTTGCTACAAAATAAAAACAGTAAAATATACAATAAAAGCAAAAAATGTATCTTATGTAAAAAATAAATCAATAAGTTGATAAGACCCAGCCTTTAAAAATATTAAGGCTGTTGAGTTGTATAGTAGCATTTATGCAATGGTATTAATAAGGAGAAAATGATGGAGAATAAAATTTATTATTTAGATAGAGAATACAATTGGTTTGGCGAATTTATTTTAAATATAGACAATAAAGATTATATTTTTAGCGGTATTATATCATATAAACCAAATGAGTCGTTTTATTTGGAATTAATAAATACATATGAAATGTTTGATAATCTTCTAGAATTTGATAAAATATGTAAAATAAATAAAATTAATGCAATTGTTTCGTTAGAAAATAGTAGGTTTAAAGAATATGCTACTATATATTGTTTTCATTTTTCTCAATATTATGATAATAACTGTTCAATAAGCGATTTGGATAAATTCAAATATTCTTCAATCCATCCAAGACTAAATAAAATATTTTTTGAAATTAATATAATATATTTTCATAATAATAATTTTTATGAAGAAAACAATAATAAAAAAGAATTTTTTATTAATTTTAATAATTCTTTAGAGAATTTTTTTTATGACAATCCAAATCTTTTTGAATGTGTAAACAAAGAAATTAATCTTCCAAAAGAACCATTTAAATTGGATGAAAATTGTGAGCTAATGTTTTTACAAGCAATAAATTATGATGGATATTTAAATGTTATAAATGACAATAATAATTTGTTAAAAAAATATTTTTTGTCAAATAATGATGAAAATTTATTTAATAAAATAAATGATGAAATAAATGCTATATTTGAAAAAAATAATATAACTTTATATGAACTTAATAGAGAACAAATCAAAATTATATTAAATTTTATCATTTATAACAAAAGTATTTTAGAGCATTTGGAATATTTTTATAAAATTGAGAAACTTTTTAAAATTTTAAATAATAATTTTAATATTGGTATTAATGGAATAAACATGATAGACAAAGATTATTGTGGAGATTTTAAAATATTATATTTGTTATCAGATTATAATATAAACATGCAAGAATATAGATGTTCATTTGAAGAAAATTTCTTTTATAATGATAAAATAAAGTATAAAGATATAAAAGATGATTTTAAAAATATTATACAAAATTTTTGTCAAAAATATGATTCTTTAAAAGACATAATTTTTATTTTAAATGAAAATCATTTTTATAATAGATTTACTTATTTATATTTAAGTAGAACTATTGATTGTATTTGTTATATTTCTAAAAATTATACAGAAGATAAATATAAATATATAATAGAAAAATATTTTGAAAACAATAAAAATATAATAAAAAAAATAAAAAATATTCTAAGACCAATAGAAAAAAAATATAAAGAAAATAAAAAGTTATCTGATGATGATTATGGAAAAAAAATAAGTGAATTAAGAGCAAGCATTACTCATTTTTCAGAGGATATGGAGAGAAAAATCAACATATCTAATTTAAAAATATTAAATGATATATTTGAACTTTTATTGAAATGCTTTATTTTTGAAGAAATAGGTGTAAAAGAAAAATTGATAGAAAGAATTAAAAATTACCATAACAATAAATATCTTAGATAATTTGTAATTATAAATATTGATTTAAATGACAAAACACCATGCCTGTCAACTTCGTTTACATCCTTCCAGCAAAGCGGGGAAGAGTTAAGAGAAACCTAGTAAGACAGATAGAAATTTAGAGTAGTAAAATAACCTAATCCTTCTTATCTTTGAAGAAAAACACAAAGCTGAAAAATAAAAACTTGCTTAATCGTTTTAACCTGTTGTTCGGCAAAGTGCGAAACGAGCGAAGTGTAGAACAAGATGCCAGGATGGCAGATTGAGAGTTTATAAAAATCAAGAATAAAAACTTAATGCTTTTAATATGATGGTATTAAGCGTTGACGAAAAGCAATATAAAAATGGTATACTAAATTAAATATTTTTTATTTGAATAATAAAGAATATAAGGAAATATTAAAATATAAATTGTTTAATTTTAGCACTGTTGATATACTTGAAACCCAACTAATTAGATTAAAATGTATAAAAGATTTTTTGACGGTGCTAAATATCTCAACATGTCAATACAAATGTTTAGGAATGAAAAAACCCATAATTTAGCTAAAAGTTTGGATAAAAATCGTGCTTTTCATTATATTGCTTTAGCAAGTTTGGCGTATGATCTTATTGCTAATTGTTAAAAATTATTTTGAATATAAAAACAAAAAAGAAGTATCACGAAGTACTTCTTTTTTGGTTTAAGTCTCGCTATTGATCTCAAACAACTCTAGATTGATGTTTGAGTAGCTACCACTACCGCAAGTTAGATTTTAATTGCGAATTTTTAATATTCAAGTATTTTTTAAACTTTTTGTATATTTAATATTTATGTTGCAACTAAAAGTTTTAATAATTGTTTATGGATTGTAAAATATGAAAATATTAAAAATATTGGTTTGAATAAATATTCAATATTTCGTTTATAAATGTGAAGTTCAAGCATTGTAAATTTTTAAATTTTGTTTTTGTGATTGTTTTTTTTGTGATTGATTTTGAAATTGAGGTTTGTTATTGTTGTGTTTGTTAAAATGGTATGGGTAAATGCAAATGCTAATTTTTGTTTGGTTAAGTGCTTTATGATGCGTTTGTAGCGTTATTATTATAATTTTAATTTTATCTGAAGATTTATGAAAAAATATTTTATTACGGGAACAAATACAGATGTTGGAAAAACTGTTGTTAGTGCTTTGCTGTGTGAACATTTGAGGGCGGATTATTTTAAGCCTATACAAACTGGTTCTGATGGTATGCTTGATGGCGGTGAAATTGCTAGATTGACTGATGCGGTCATTCATGAGAATGCCTATTGTTTAAAAGTGCCAGCTTCGCCTGCTTTTGCTGCTAGGTGTGAGGGTATGGAGATTGATTTTGAAAAAATTGTTTTGCCAAATACTGATGGAAGGAATTTGATAGTGGAGGGGGCTGGTGGATGTATGGTGCCAATAAATTTAAGAAAGATTACACTTGATTTGATTAAATATTTAGATCTGCCGGTTATATTGGTGGTTAAAAATGAATTGGGATGTGTTAGCAGTGCTTTGACTTCTATATTGGCTTTGAGAAATTGGAATATTGAAATTGCTGGCGTTATTTTGAAGGGGGATGATGATCCGCTTGACAATTATGGTGCGATTGAATATTATGGTAAAGTTGATGTTTTGGATAAAATAGGTTTTATTCCTGAATTAAATAAAGATAGTATAAAAAATTATAGGTTAAGCGATAAACTGTTAAAAAAGCTAATGGATTGATTGACTTGTGTAAAAAATTTGATATAATATAAGGTTAGTTGTCAATTTAAAAGGAAATGTAATGGAGGAGTTTTTAGATTTAGAAGAAAAAGCTGATTATGTGGCAAATTTAGTCGCTTTTAGGCAAGATATTTATAATATTTTGGATTGCTATGCTGTTAATGATGAACAAAAAAATTTAAAAGAATTTTTGAAATCTTTGAGAAAATTTATTAAAGAAAGTGATAGTGTTTATAAATATATATCAGAATTAAAAGAAGATTTAAATGAATTTTTACGGGATAATGAAAATATTGAGTATAATTATTTCTCCTATAAGGATAATGGCAGAGACAATGGTTTTGTAGTTCAAAAACAAAATAATAATGGAATCAGCAACGCAAAATATGTAAAATTGTATGAAAATGGAGGAAATGATGCAGTTTATAAAAATCATGAAAGGATATATAATAAATATTTTTTGAATGACATTACTGCTGAAATAACTTTAAAAGAATATAAAAATTTTACGTTTGTATTGACGGATCATATTAATGGCTTGCCTATGAACCGTATAGGATATTTTCAAGTTGAAGATTCTTATGCTGAGTTCTTTAATGGTTTGCCAGAAATTTTTATAAATTCGTTAGTTTATAATTTAGGCGATATAAGAAGATCTAATATAATTATATCTAATTTGCCTTCATATTCAAGTGCACATTTGATTGATTATTTTTCAGATTTAGAATATAGAAATATTAGTGATAAATATGAGATTTTGAATGAGTATAATATAGAAAGAGAATTATATAAAATGAACGATATTATAAAAATTGTAAATAAATCATTTTCTATTGAAAGTAATAACGTTGTTGATAATTTAAAGCCTGTATATATTATTGCTATGTTTTATTTTAACCAGTATTGTTTGGATGATGAAAATCAAAAACATGATATTGAAAATTATGTATCAGAATTTAAAAAATATACTGATAGTATATATCTAGATGATGAATCTTTATGTGATGTAAATATTAATGATATTATTTATTGTTTTGACAAATGTTCAAAAAAATTGGATGAAATTAATAGAAATATAGAAAATTATGATGAAAATGATAAAGAAATAGTTGCAGATATATGCATGCAAGGTATAAAAAGATATAATAAAATATCAAATTTATTATGTGATTATCTTAATATAAATTTACCGGTTAAAAAAATTGAACCTTCAAGAGAACTTAATGAAGTATATAGAACGGCTGATAATCAAGCAAATATAAATGTATAAAATATATGGAAGAATACAATAAAGAATTATTGCTATTAAAAGGTAATAATAATTTTAGAACTATTAAGGATATTGAGAGTAAGAATGACAAATATATTATTCTTAACAATACAAAGATGCTTAATTTATCTTCAAATGATTACTTAAATATTGGCAATAATTCTGCTTTAAAAAAAGATTTTTTTGAAAATTATTATAATAAAGAAAGCTTTTCATCAAGTTCAAGCAGGCTTTTGACTGGAAATGAGACTATATATTTTGAATTAGAAGAAATATTATCAAGATTATTTTGTAAAGAAAAAGCTTTGTTATTTAATTCCGGTTATAGTGCAAATATTGGTATATTATCAAGTCTTTTAAATAAAAATGATGTAGTATTTTCTGATAAGCTTAATCACGCAAGTATAATTGATGGCATTAAATTAAGCGAAGCAAAGATGTTTAGATATAACCATTTAAATTATGAGCAATTAGAAAATTTTCTGATTAATGAAAGAAAAAAATATAACAAGGCAATTATAATTAGTGAAAGTCTTTTTAGTATGGATGGTGATTTTGCTGATATTGCAAAACTTGTTGAATTAAAAAATAAATATGACTGTTTATTAATGATTGATGAATCCCACTCTTTCGGTGTTTATGGAAAAAATGGCATTGGCTATTGCGATGAAAAAGATCAAGTGCATAATGTTGATATTATAATGAGTGGTTTAGGCAAGGCCTGTGGATCTATTGGCGCATTTTGTGTCGCAAACAATGATATAATTGATTATCTTATCAATAAAGCTAGAAGTTTTATATTTTCAGCATCTTTGCCACCTATAAATATTGCTTGGACTAAATATATTGTTAAAGATATTTTTCCAAAATATAATGATAAAAGAACACATTTAATTACTTTATCAAAAAAGTTTAATGAAGAATTACAAAAAATTGGATTTAGCAATAATAGTGAAAGCTTTATAATACCAATTATTTTAAACAATGAAGATGATATAAAGACTTTGCAAGACAGATTATTAAGAAATGGATTTTATGTTTTGCCAATTAGATATCCAACTGTGCCAAAGAATTCTCCTAGATTCAGAATTTCTTTAACTTCTAATATTGCCTATGAAGATATACACAATATAATAAAGCTATTATATTAATAAATAAAAAATTAAACTTGTCTTAAATAAATAATGTATAAAACTAATATTATGTAAAAATATTGATAATAATACCAATATTTTTAAATATTAATTTTCAGTCGTATCAGTCATAATTTCTTTTTTAAATGAAATTTTATCCGCTTCAATTCTTTTTAATTCATTTTCAGTCAAAAATTTCTTTTTTCTGATTAACGTTAATGGTGGAAGATTAATCATGATTTTATCTTTCGTCATTTTTGCTTTTTCAAACCATTCAAGCGGTATTTTAATAACAGGATCCTGACCGGCATGAATGACATCAGTTGTTTCATCAGTTTTTGCATTTATAAAAGAATCCAACTTTAATTTTATAATCTTATCATCAATTGGTGAAATAAATTCAAGTTCGTCACCCTTATCAAGTCTATTTTTTACAGCGACATTTATATAATCATTTCCCCAACTTTCAACATATCCAGCAAATTCATATTCACTTAGAGATTTTGTCATGCCATAATTAGTTGCTAGGTCTGTTGGACTTTCATGGGCAAATGCTAGTGAAAAGCCTCTATTTGAAATAGTATATAGTTCATCAAGATATTTATTATAATTCCACTTTTCTGGATTTTCAAAATAATCATCTATAGCTTTTCTATAGGTTCTTGCAACCATGCCTGCGTAATATTGTGTCTTATTTCTTCCCTCTATTTTTAGACAATCTATGCCTATTTGTAAAAATTCAGGTAGAACCGGTAATAAACATAAATCTTTTGAATTCATCAAAAATGTTCCATTTTCTGTTTCCTCAACTTCAAGAAAATCATTAGGTCTAGTTTCTTCTTCTAAAAGAAAATCAAATAATTCTTTTGTGTCTTTATTTAAAAGAATTTCCTTTGAAATATCCTCTTTTAATTTTAAGTGTATTTTATAATTCCATCTACATGAATGTGCACATTTTCCTTGATTTGCACCTCTACCTGTAAAATAATTGGAAAGTAGACATCTTCCAGAGTAGGACATGCACATAGCACCATGTATAAATGTTTCTAATTTTATATCTGGACATTTATCTCTAATTTCTTTTAATTCTTCAAAACTTAATTCTCTAGCTAAGACGCACATTTTAGCACCTAAATCTTGCCAAAATTTAACTCCAAGCCATGAAGTGACACTTGCCTGAGTTGAAACATGTAAATTTAATTCCGGTGCGTGTTGTCTTAAGTATGTAAAAATTGCTGGGTCCGCAACTATTACACCATCGGGTTTAGCCTGTTTTAAAACATCAAGATATTCAGGAAGTCTTTGTATATCATTATTATGGGCAAATAAATTTACGGTTAAATAAACCTTTTTACCTCTTGAATGTGCAAAATCTATACCATCTAAAACTTCTTCTAGTGTAAATTTTGATTTTGCTCTCAATGACATTGTTGGCGTGCCACAATACACTGCGTCAGCTCCATATAAAATTGCTGTTTTAAGTCTTGCTAATGAACCGGCTGGCACAAGTAGTTCTGGTTTTTTCATATTTGCTCCCAAAATTATTTAGTGGTCTCCTCTAAATCGTCTTCAATAATTCTAATTTTACTTTCTAATTGTTTAAGCTCTTCTTTCAATTTATCCGCGTTATCATTATTATTCTCAGCTATAGCAATTTGATATTTCAGTGCTTTTTGTTGAGATCTTGCCATTGTTAACTGAGTTCTTAATAGCATTGTTGCAGGATCATGCACATCATCTTTTGTCTCTTGTTCAAAATATTCTTTACCAAGGATAACAGCACTTGCATCTGCAACAGCAAGACCAAAACGGTCTTTTTCATCTTCCCCAAATCCAAGAGAAGTAATACCTTGAACTCCAAATGTGTCAGCATCAATACCTTCCATAATGAAAGTCTGTTGTTTTGGCTCTGTAATTTGTCCAAATTCATTAACATCTTTTATGCTATTTATTTCTTTAATTGTTTTTTCTAAATCTTCACTAATCTTTCTTTGTTCTAATGCTAAATCTTGCAGATCATATCCAACAATCATTTCTTTGTCAGTTAAGTGCGAGCCAATTCCAAATTTATTTGACTCTTCTTCTAATTTTGAATAATCTTTAAGTGCATTAAAGTAAGCGTATTCAGTTGAACTATCAACTTTGCCATTTTCTCCAAATTTTCTATCATAATCTTCAAAAATACTTCTTGTAGATTCTAATTTTGATAGATAATCATTAAGACCTTTTATTTCTAAATTATTTTTTGCTATATTGTTCTCTATTTTTTGCAATTGTGATTCTTTTTTAGATCTCTGAATTCTGCTTAAGTTGCCTGACTTTCCATCTTTATCCAGTATATTTCTATTTCTAGCATCCGAAGATAATTCTTTTTGTAATTTTGCTTTTTCTTTTGCTATACTTTCGTTATATAATTGTGCATCTTGCTTTTTTTGGTTAAGTAAATTACTTACCCTATTAATTTCTTTATCTACATTTGATCTAATTTGTTTTTGTTGCAATTCATATGCTTTTTGTTTATCTTTAGATAAATCTTGTTGCGATTTCTTAAGGGCCTGGACTTGTCTTGCTAAAGCTTTTACTTGTTGTTCTCTAAATTTTCTCTCTCTGTCTAATAATTCTTTTCTTTCTCTTTCTATTCTTTGTCTGTCATTGTTATTTCTTGCTTCATGGAATTCTTTATTTTTTTGAGCTATTAATTTAGCGTATTCTTCTTGTATTTTTGAAAGATTTAATTTATCTTTAGATTTCATGTTAAGTGATTCGGCCTCTCTAGCAAGTTTAATTTGTCTTTCTGAATCAATTTTTTGTAAATCATTATCTGTTTCACTTCTATGATAATTTTTCTCTAATGTTTTACCATATGCTTTATATGATGCCATATTATTTAATATATCTCTATATTGCTGTAATTCTTTTTCAGGATGTTTAGTATCATTTACTAAATTTTTAAGTGCATAGTCTTCTATTCTACTAGTTATATATTTTTGTGCTTCTTCTGGAGATACGTTTCCAATTTTTGAAAGAGTTTTTCTTGAATCACTTATTATTTTTTCAAAAGGATCAGTTATCATACTTTTCATCATTGAATCTCTTATTGATTGAGATCTGCTTTCTATCTCTGAAGCACTATAATTGTTGAAATATGTTTTGTTATTATCTTTATCAGTTTTTGTTCCTAATTGTCCACTTCTCAATTGAGATTTAAAAGTATCTTCTACCTTATCTATTGCTGCTAAACCTTTTAACCCAGACTCAGCAACACTCTTTCGTATATCTGCACTATTTTTCAAATCTCTAATTTTATTAGGTAATGCAGATAGTCCTTTTTTGATTTCACCACCGATTGCTCCTAAAGGTTTTTTAATTAAGCCTCTTAATGCATCTGTTGTTTTATGATCTTTGTCATCGCCAGCATTAAGACTGCTTTCTAAAGCCTCGCCAAGTGTTGGTTGATCACCAGATGATTTTATACCACCTTTTTCATTTCCTATACTAACCAAACTATCAACTATATCTGGAACTTTTTTCATTATATATCCAAATAAATATATAAGTATAAATAAGAACAATAATGAAATACAAAAATCTAAAAATTTAGGTGCTTGTCCATTATAAGGAGCTGCACTCCAATTTGCATCCCATACCTTTATGCCAGCAGAGAAAAAATTTAACACTGTTTTTACTATTGAACTTTCAGTGCTAAATACAGCATTCCATAATGATACTTTACACACTTCAAAATTTAGTAATGATTTAAATTGTTCTCTTATTATTACAGCAAAACTAAATAGGAATAAGAATAAGAATGCCATATTGGCAAATTTAGCACCAACAAAAGCTAGCCAATTTTTAAATAAATGTTCAGTTGGTTTAAATAAATAGAAACTTATAAATACAGGGCCTAATATCAAAGCAACAATGGCTTGTATAAACATAATAATATATGGGAAGGTAGCATTTAACAATTGCCAAATGTAATATATAATCAATATATATATAATAGGTATAACTATGAATCCAAACCATACTCCGAAGAATAAACCTTGAATTTTTCTTGTAATAGGGTCTGAAAATAAATAAGTAATCAAATCATCTATGAAGGCAAATTTAGAGGATAATCCAGATCCTGATACTGCCATTGTTGATTCTGGATCGAACATTCTGTTTGTAATATTTGCAATAGTTACTATAATATCTGAAAATCCATCTACGAAAAATCTAACTATAAAATAATCATATACTTCCCAACTTGTTATAGTTGTAAAACCTAAGATGAACGTTAATTTTAATAGAATGTTCATTAATTCTTTTCTTCTAAATTCTAAAGAACCAATAGCAATCTGTAATCCTAAGAAAGCCATATACAATATAATAAACATTCTAACGGTCCATATAAATGAAGAATCTTGTATAATAAATTTATAGAATTGTTTTAAAATACCACCTTCTAAATCGCCATATTCATTTCTTACACCAATAAATACCTCTTCTAAATCCGTTAAGATTTTCTCTACTATTCCGGAATCGCTTAAATCTGATACACCACCATATATATTTATTTGATATTGTCCAACATTATCACTATAATAAGTATCGTATATTATAAATTTTACTCTTTCATTTTTACCAACTCTAGTTTTTTTATTTTTATCATCTATACTTTTAAATAAATTATTTGCATAAAAAACAAATTTTGTTCTATCTGTTTTACTTATAACATTTCCGTTTTCATCTTTATTTTCTTGATAACAATCATTTATTCCTATCTTTGAACTATCTGTTCCATGGAAGTATTCCGGATCGCATTTTACTTCTCCATACATATTTGCACTTGGTCTATAGTTCATATAGTATGCTTTGTTTTCAGTTTTCTTCTTTTTTTCTCCATCTTCATCAGTAATATATCCGTAGCATTCATCAATAGTAATTACGCCATCGTTATTTTTATCAGTATAATATTCTTTATCACATGCAATAACAGCACTTTTTAGATGAGTAGCAAAATCCGGAAGTGTTGTTCCGTTTCTTCCAAAAAATGCAATATACAAACCTTCACCAGCTGTTAGCCAACAAGCTTTTTGCTGTCTTGCTTCAAAATATTCTTTAGTATATTTTTCTTCATTCTCATCATACATAGGAGAATATGCAGAAGCTATATAATCAAATTCTCCATTGATTCCCAACGTTTCGTTTGTTGTAGTTAAATAATTATCTTTCACATAATTTTCGCCAGATCCATCATAAAATGGATACAAAATTTCTAAAGGAGTTGTTGCTTTTATTTCTCCATTTTTTGTATCTTTTATTAAATTAGATCTATAAAAGTCATATGTATTATTACCACCAGGTCCTCCTTGTGGATTAACTATTCCTAACGAACATAAAGCACTCTTTGGAGCTATTATTGTATTTGTTCCATCGGTTGAAGTTGCGTAATTACCATAATATGGCGTCCACATTCCTGTTATTTCAATAACAAAAGGATCACCATTTGTATATAAATTTGTATCTGTCCATACAGATCTTTGACTAAGAGAAGCGTGTGAATAACCATTATCTGTTGTTAAATCTGGCTTTGCTGGAATAATAAATGTATATGAGGTGCCTTCGTCATATGATGAAATACATTGTTCAGCTTTTACTGATGACACAAAAAAGACAATAGACAAGAATGATAAAAAAGTACGAAATATGGCCCTATTATTATAAATTTTACCCATCACGATTTCTTCTTATTTAATTGTGGTACCCGTGGCCGGACTTGAACCGGCACGAACTAAGTTCCACAGATTTTAAGTCTGTTATGTCTACCATTCCATCACACGGGCAATCATATTTCAAAATATAACATATACTTAAATTAAATTGCAAGAAAAAAAATAAAAATTTACAATTTTTATTAAATTTTATTTTCTAATATAATGAATTTATTTATCTTACAATAATTTTAAGGACATAATTAAATAATCCTTTACATTAATATTTTATAAAATAATATTATATATGGTTATTAATAATATTATAAAACTATGATAGATTTAAAATGGATAGTTGAGAATCCTGAAGCTTTTGACAGAGCGATGGAAAGAAGAAATTATGATTTAAAGGCTAGTAAAATCATTGAATTAAATAATAAAAGAAAAGAAAATATTACAGAATTGCAAGAATTACAATCTCAACGAAATTCCATTTCCAAGGAAATCGGTGTATTGAAATCACAGAAGAAAGATGCAAGCGAGCTTATGAAAAAAGCTGATGAAATAGCAAAAGAAATGGATAAATTAAAAGAACTTCAAGATAATAAAGAAGCCGATGAATTGTATCAAATTCTTATCAGAATACCTAATATTCTAGAAGAAGGAATTCCTGATGGAGACGAAAGCCATAACAAAGTTATTGAAACTTGGGGCGAAAAAACAAAATTTGACTTTGAACCTAAACCACATTATGAGTTAGGCGAAAATTTAGGCATGATGGATTTTGAACAAGCAGCCTATTTGCATGGCAGCAGATCTACAATATTGCTTGATGATTTAGCAAAATTAGAAAGAGCTTTATCAAACTACTTCATAGATTTTGTTGCAAAATATGGTTATATTGAAACTTCAATGCCGCCACTAGTAAAGGAGATTGCAATGTTCGGAACAGGACAATTGCCAAAATTTGCAGAAGATGCTTTTCATACTACAGAAGGCTATTGGTTAATTCCAACATCTGAAGTTACAATGACTAATTGGGTCGCAAATAAAATTATATCTGAAGATGAATTGCCACTTAGACTAACTGCGTGCACATCTTGTTTTAGAAGCGAAGCAGGATCCGCAGGAAAGGATACAAGAGGTATGTTAAGACAATTCCACTTCAAAAAAGTAGAAATGGTTTCTATAACAACTCCAGAAAAATCTAAAGAAGAGCATGAAAGAATGAGTCAAATTGAAAGCGAAATTTTAAAATCTTTAGGCATTCCTTATCAAACAGTTGTATTGTCAACAGGAGATACAGGTTTCGGGGCTACAAAAACTTATGACCATGAAGTATGGCTACCGGGTCAGCAAAAATATAGAGAAATTTCAAGCTGTTCTAACTGCGGAGATTTCCAAGCTAGGAGAATGAACGGAAGGTATAGGACTAAAGACGGCAAGGTTGTATATTTGCACACCCTTAATGGATCGGCTTTAGCAATAGGAAGAACAATAATTGCAATTATGGAAAACTATCAGCAGAAAGATGGTTCTATAAAAGTTCCAGATGTTCTAGTTTCTTATATGGGCGGTCAAACTATTATCAAAAAGAAAAAATAAGGTTATATAATTTTTTATAAAATACTTATTAATATAAAAATGGTTGGAAAATAATTTTTCAACCATTATTATAATTACTAAAGTACATTTATTTATTATATAATATATTATAATTAAAATCAATATCATAAAGTTAAAAATTTTAAGTTATATATATGTCTTATTTTTATATAAAGATAATATTATTATTCTTAAGCATATTATAATATAGATTAAAAATAATATTATTTGTTATTTGATTAACATTACACAAAATATAAATAATTTTTTAACTATTGTTTCAAAGCCAATAAAGGCAATATTATCATATAAATATTATATATAATATTATATCCTAAATTAAACAAATTTTTTATTATTGAAAAAATAAAATATAAATCATGGTTTTATTAATAAATAACAGAAATTCAATTAAAATCATAGGATTGAATGCTGTATCAAATTATAAATTTAAATAATGTCTAAAAATCTATAATTTTTCTTGAAAAAATAAATTTTAGTTATATTATAGGAGAGTATTATATATAATAAAAAATAAGGAAAAAAATGGCTACGAAGAATAACCCTAAAAATAAAGGTTTATCAGGTGGTAAGAAATTCTATAATGGCAAAGAAGTAGAACCAATTATGTATGTTGGTGTTTACGCTGGTCATGGAAAATATATGGCAGCTAAATATATAAAAACTAATGACATTATATTTGATCAAACTGGCAAACCAATATCATGGAATAGCATACCAGTATCTGAAAATTAGTATTTAAACTAATCAAATTTTAATAAGGGGAATGTATATGAGTAAAGATAAAACAATATTTTCTTTCAAATTTAGATTAATACAAATTATTTTGTTTTTTTTATATATATCCCCAATACCTATAAAATATGCATTTGCTGATGGTGATGATTATTTGGCAACTTGTGATAATTTTGAAAATATTTCTGATAAAGATTTAAAAAAGTATTGGACTAATTATCCAGAAGCACCAGGAGGAGATTTTGACACCTCAAAAAATTGTTTGCCAGCAAGATACTGTTCCGATATAAGATTACCAAGTATAAAAATAGGTGCCTTTTATTATAATGATGATGGGGAACTTCAATATGAAGATGAACGCGAAACAATAACTGTTAATGGGATATGTGCTGGTAATAATAATATTCCGAATGAAGATGATGAGAGATTAATTGTAACAGATAATTTTAACAAAACAGAAAAAAAAGTTTTAGAAAGCGTTGGAGCGTTGCCTGGTTTAGATGTGGTTGAAGATGGTATTTCAAAATGCAAGTTAACTTACAAAGTTCCTAAAATATTTTATGGTTTAAAACAATATACTCAATACTGTTATTCTACTACAGATAATGATGGAGAAACTACTGTAAATTGTGTATATGAAAAACCAGAAAATATTACTGAATATCAGACATTTGAAACTATTAAATACGATGAATTTTGTAAAAAAAGCGAGAATTCTACCGATTATAAATGTGTTAATAAACCGCCGAAGTTATATTATGAATCAGAATTTGATAAAAATGGCGACGGTTTTGAAGATGAAGACTATAAATGTTATTTAAAAAGCTGTTCGGATTTAACTACTGATGAATTAGAAGGAATTAGATCTTATATAGAAAGCACTGTAGAAAATAAAGATAATAGTTTTTATATTAATTTACGACAGTTTTGTATGCCAAAAAAATATAATGGCGTTTATAGCATATCTAACGCAAATATAAAATATTATGTTAATTCAACCGATGAAGATTTAGATGTTTATTGTAATGAATTTAATGATGCCGAAGCACTTAAATATCTAATTACACAAAGTAAATATTTAGGTTATTTTAATAAAAATACTAATAAAAATAAACAAATTACTGTAGATTTAGATCTTGAATGTGATGAAAACGGAAAAGTAGTTGGAGATGATGAAAAACTATGCACAGATGTTACATCTACAGATACTCAAGAACTTAATACCTATTATCAATGTAAACTCCATCAGTGCCCGCTGACTGATGGACAGAGTAGAGTTATTTGTAGCAGTAATTTTTCTTTGTTAAATAATAAAGGGGAAGATTATATAAATAACTATCAGACCTATATTACTGAGACTAATGAAACAGATCTAACTAATCTTCCATGTTCGGAAATTTCATGTGAACAAAATGGAATGGTCGAAACTTTATATTATCAATGCACTGAAACAAAATCAGAAGATTCAACAGGTTTAATAAAAACAGAATATGTGCTTAATAGTAGATGTGATACATATGAGGGCATTCCTAATGAACTAGCAACAGATAATGAAAGTCAATATAAGTCGTTAACAGATGGGCAGTCAGTGCAAGTGTGTGATAATAGTGGCTATTGTAAAAGAACTATAGATTTTAATATAGCTAAGTTTTCCAATGAAAATTCTGCTGAATATTTAGCTAATGAGTGTAAAGCTGAAACCGAAGAACTTACGAATAAAATAAAAGATGAGGAATCTAGTAGTGAAACAACTAATAATGAAGAAGTTAAAGGTCCTATATGCAGTTTAATTGAAGATGATACTGACACTTTATCGGAAGAAGGTAAAACAGATGCAATGGATAAGAATATTGAAGCTTCGGAAGAATCATTAAAAATAATGAAGGGTAACGAGGAGGATGCACTTAAAGAAAAAGCACAAAAGGAAAAAGAATTAAAAACCTCCTATTTTTATAGACCAATACCTCCAGCACAAGCTACGGAACTTGTTTATGTGGATTCTGATGGCAAAATTTATTCATATGAAGATGGAGAAGGATGTCCGAAAGGAAAAATATGCACAAAAAAAACTATAATGAAAAGAATTTTATCTGGACAAAGTGTTGATGATCAGCAGACAGAAAATTTACATAATTATTTTAAATATATTGAAAATGGAGTCTCTTCTGATTATGATGGAAGAGCCAACATTTGTGCTACCAAAGATAATAAAGGTGCCGAGTTTAAACAATATAGATTTTATGAAAAGTATGCCAATAAATTTGAAGAGTTTTTTGATTTTCCAAAAAAAAAATATGGAGAATACTATAGTGGTTATTGGGGAACCGATAGAAATGTGCCGCATATAATTCCTTTGTGTGGAAAGGAAAAACCATCAATTAAACCGTGGACAAAATCCTATATGTGTGGTAATGATGGTTATATTTGTAATGCACCATATTGGGATAGCTATTATTATTTAGGTGATCCTACTGTAGAATGGTCAGATACCGATGCTAAACCTGGTAAAATTACGGCAACAGTTTGTTTAAGAACAAGACATCCTACTAAAGGAATTTGTGGAGATAGGGAATGTGATGTTGATTGTGGTGCTGGTAGGTGTTCTTTACAAAGTTGTGCCAATGATAGATGTGTAACATTGACCTATGTTGACGGTTGTAATTGCAGTTTACAAAATATTGCTAATTGGAAAAAGAATGGAACTGAACAGAAAAAATGTGGAAGTTGTATAAGTGAGGTTATGACTGACGGTGTTAGATTCCGTGCAAATAAGATTGGAAATAAATTTTATGTATTTTTAGATGTTACCGATACTGCGTGCACAACGGCTCATAAGTATATGAATCATATTGATATGGGAAGAAATAGAAATGAGGTAGCTGGCCCTGATAGTAATACAAAACCATCTGTAGATAAAAATAGTAATGGTAGCGACATAATATCTTTTGATGATTCAAATACTTCAACTATAGGTTATAAAGAAAAAAGTAGTTTTGGTGGCACTATTAGAGGAAAAATGGATGAAAATAGTCTGGTTGATAGTAATGATTTGATAGATTATGATGGTGATGGAAAAATTACTGATAAAGATGTTTTTGGTGAATATTTATATACTACCTTAGATTGTGAAAATAATAAAAATAGTGAAGATTGTCTTTTGTTGGGTGCTGCTAATGGAAAAAATCCGCCGGTAAGAGATGTTGGAACTCAGTGGATAACTTGGGATATAGTTCAATATATTGGAAATAATCAGCCGCAGGATGGTGAAAATTGTAAAGTTGGTAGTTTAAATAACTGTAGAGGTTATTATGATGCAGAAGGAAAATTTTATCCTGAACAACAAGGTTTTATAGTTCCTTTATCAACTTCACCTAATTTCTTTTATAAGTATGCGACTATAGATAATTCTCCTGATTTATTTATACCTATTTTACAGGTTGTTTCTGTTTATACAGATAATAGTGGAGACCCTATTAATTTATCTACTGGAAATATAGATGAAGATAGCTTATTTCTTGATTACTTTGAACCAAAAATTGGGATAAAGTATGGAGATAAATCGGTTGACGAACAGGGTAATGAAATTGATGTCCAAATGGGATTTGCTGATGTTACAACTCAAGGCGAGATAAAAACTGATTTTAGAGGTGAGACAATATGCACATCATATAGATTAACAAAAACTGCTACAGTATATCCAAGCCCGCAACCGAAAGTTTGTCTAAGTCAAGTGTTTACATGTGAAGATTATGGAACAACTGACGGAACTCCTGGAAGTCAGCAAATAAGATGTTTCTTTAGATCTAATCCTGATATTGAAAATTTTTTAATACAGCCTGGAGATATTACGGGCGAAAATCCTTATGTTTATGCTTATTTTAGAAAAAATGTTGATCAGACTGATATAAATCTTAATGATGAAAAAAATATTGTTAATTTTTATAGCACAACTGATGAATCGCTTATTAGCCAAGACAAAAATAAGTATAGACAGTTAGTTGGCAATAATACAGCTTTTTCTCAAAAATATCCTATTTATTTATCAAAAAGCGATTGTTCTGTTTTACATTATGATTGTATTTTGGTAAAGAAAAAATATATGGAATTGGAAGATGAAAATAAAACTGTAGACACTGATGATGAAATGAGAACATTGAGCAATGAACTTTCTATTTGTGAACAGGCGGAATCTGCTTGTGCTGCAGCTGATGGTAATATATCTTTAGTTCAAAAAGTTGCTGGTGAGGGAGACGATAAAAGTCATGTTGTTCTTAAAATGAGAGCAGATATTGACGGATATAATATTAATGGATCAGAAAATAATATTTGTGTTACAAGCGGTTTTGAAAGCTATACAAAATATGTTGTAGCTTATCCGAGTGTTGGTAGCACTGTTGGAAAATGTATCCTTGAAGATGAGAGTAAAAAAGATGAAAATTGTAGAAGAAAAGAAGTTTATCAATTTTGTAAAGGTGATGAAACGGGTAATCCAACATCTTCATGTCAATGTTTAGACGGCACTGATACCTGCAATTGTTCTGATGGTTCAAGCTGTATCTCTACAATAAGCTGCGAATGTTCTGGAGATGATTGTTTAGATTTAAACCCAGCATGTTATTTACCAGGATTTAATACATTAGGAACATTATTAGATAAAGATGGAAAATTAGCGAATTCTTGTAAATGTATATTATATGAAAATCCGAATTCAGCTGGTGCCAATACAGAAACAAGAAAAGCTACTCCTAGAGAACTTGGCTTGTGTGTTGATTTGCAGAATACAGTTTTCTGTGAACCTGTAAAATATTATGATAGTGCTAAACGTTATAAATATGGAAATGATTATACTTTATCAGCTGCTATTACTAATAATAAAGGTGGCGATACTGTAGATATATTAGACAACGATCTTATAAATAGCTATGCTAGCCATATTTGGAGATCTCAACAAAAAATGTATGGCAAATATTATTTTGATCTTGGAAATGCTGAATTTGACAAAACAACAGCCGATTGTTCAGATACAAATAGTGATAGATGCTTGACAAGAAAAATATGCTATAAGAAAAACGCTGATGGAACAGTATCAAAATGTGGTAGTGATTCTGAAGGATTAGGATGCACATGTGAATATCTTCAAACTGGAACTTGTAATGGATTCTGGAAAAATAGCGGTGATGTTTCACCTTTAGCAACATGCACTTCCGTTAAAACTAATGATGGAGAAACTGTTGGTGTATTTAAACTTATAGAAGGAACCGAATGTGAAAGATATACATGTCCTGCCATAGATGAAAACAATGTTGTTTTAGACAGCGAAATTGAAAATAATAAGGATGACAAGAGTTCCAGCTCTATAAATATACAGGGAAAATCTAACGGTTTTGCTACTTGGGCCGCTTATACAAAAGGAACGGAAGAAGTTGACGACGAACCTTCTCCAAATGACAAGGATAAAAATGCCTATGGCGACACAATAGAACAAAGAACTGCTGAGAATTGTTTACAAGGATTCGGGCCAGCGGGCTTAAATAGCGTTTTATACAATTATATGCCGATTTTAAAGGTTAGCGATATAAAAAGTAGCGATAAATGTGAAATAGACGCAAATACAACTATAGAGGATATTATAACAAATCCTGAATGCAATAATGAAGTTTTTGAAGCCGAAGATACTATAATTAAAAAAATCATAGGATATAACTACAATGATGCAGGTTTTGATAAGACTTCATTTGAAGAATATATTACTACAAATATAGGTGGTTATAATGCAAGAGAACATCTTCCTGTTAGATATTGTTCTCAATTGGGTAATTGGATGACTGTTGAAGATATATATAACACTCCTAGCACAAATGGACTTTTATATTATGTTGGAAACGAGGCCTATAATAAAAATAACAAATTAGATGGATATGGATTCTTATCTGCAGACACTATAAAAGAATATGGCTATACCGGATATAGCGATAGATTTGAAAAATCCATTTTCAATTACGATGCTAGCAACACCAATTCCATTCCAGACAATACCTACGGACAAGATGTAGAATATAGAGAAAAGTATTGCGAAAGACTATTCTGTAGAGGTTATGAATCTGATGAAATAGGATTACTATCTGTTGAAAGTTCAGATGCAGATAATACTTTAGTAAATTATCCTAATAGTGCTACTTCAAATAATTATCCTAAAGTAGAACATGATAGTAAAGACACAAGAACAAATACAGTTGTAAATAACAAATATACAACTTGGAGACATTTAGGCGGTGCAACTTGGCCTGAAACACCAGCTCCACGTGATCCTAATGACGAATTTGCAAAAGTTGATGGAACTTGCGATATAAATAAAGGATTTTATCCAGCATCAACAACTTTTATTGGTGAAAACGTCTATGAAGATAGCAATGGCGAACAAATATACACAAGTGGATTTATAAATCAATTTAATAATTTATTTACATCAGGTAATCCAAGCACTTCGGTTATCAATATGTCAGAATATAGCGATACCACATTTGGTGGAAATATACAAAATAACGGAAAAGTAGAAAACATTAAAGACAAGAACAAAGAAAATAGTAAAGGAAGTGTTTTTGTTGATTCACTTGGAAATTCAAAACCACAGAGATATTGCAGCAAATGGGGTATTTGGAGCGACATAGAAAATAAATGCGTTGCAACTTGCAAACCAATAGACGCATTCAGAACATGCTATAACGATTTCAACGACGACGGATTCTTGCAAAATTACGAAATTTTAGCATTATTTAGAACAGTTGAAGACAGAGCAAATTACAACAGCAACATTTGTGAAAAACTGCCAGAATATAAAGATTTAAAAAGCAGCACAAAAAATAGTGAAGCAGAATATGGCGATTCATTTACAGGCGGAGCCCAATGGCCTCTATCAGCAGGGGGCACTATAGTATACGGTGAATGTGATACCGTTTCCAGCGACGTTGTTTTCATAAGACAAGATTATGAGGAATATCTAGAAAAACTTAATGCAAACAATG
>CALXSB010000053.1 GCA_944391005.1 uncultured Rickettsiales bacterium
GCAAACAACAACTTATCATTGACATCAAAAAATGGAGATATTAATATATCCAATGCAATGGATAGCCAATATAAATACTATTATAAGATGGAACAAAAAACAGACATAGGCAGTATAGTAGCCAATAATGCAACAAATTTATTAATGAGCGGAAAGCTAGACGTTGATACATTCTTTGCATTACAGAATGCTGTGAATAATGGGGCGGATGATTTTAGCTTAAGCTATTTATTTGCCAACAATCTATGGAAAGAAATTGCAGACAATACAACAGGCATTTCTTATCCAACACAATCAATGATGAAATTATTTAACATCAAAATTGATACAAGTAGAGTTGTTATAAATCCGGCAGTTGGCCAAGAAGTTAGAACAAAAGAGAATGGGACTTGTGCGACACCAGGATGTGGACAGTATGGAACAGCAAGAAATGGTAGAACTACTCCACATCAAGGAACTGATTATTTAATAAGTCAAGATGGGTATGTTTTAGCGACAAATGATGGAATTTTATACAAAGCGGAAAGTAGCAGAAAAAAACCTGAAAAATCATTACCTAGCTATTTGATAGTTAATAATGATACTGGTATTTGGAGTTTTGTTTTATATAATAATATTGATTCAAATATAAAAAATGGAACAGAAGTAAAACAAGGTGGTGTTGTTGCAAGACCAGTTTCTCAATCTGAATTTGACAGAGTTTATAACACAGAAAGAGATAAAGAAACAAAAGAAATAATAAAAATATTAAAACCTGGCTATACAGGATATACAGTTCCGCATTTGCATTTTGAAACAAAAATAAATGGAGAAAAAAGACAATCTACCAATTGTATTCCCAAACAAAATACCAGAGAAATTACCAAATAAAAAATAAAGAGCTATATGAAAAAATACATTTTTAAACTACTATTTATTATATTTATTAATATAACCACAATTGCAAAAGCTAATGACATGAATTTTAATTATAAAAATAGTTGGTTATATAATTTTAACCCACAATTAATAAATAGAATTGAAATATCTAAAGATGTAAAAAATAATATCCTAATCTATAAAAATGAAAGGCAAAATATTGATAATTTTAGTAAAAATTGTATTGGTGTAAATTTGATACAAAAAAATAAAGAAAATTTAATATACAAATTACCGAATGGATGCAATATATCACTTGTTGAACAAGTTAATGAAAATGGCAATTATAAACTTGTTATGTATTTGTGCAGTAATAAAGGTTGTGAAGAATTTGATCAATGTTATATTTGCATAGAGGACAACTATGATGATTGCGGATTTTAATTTTTTAAAAATTAAACAATGTGTTCTAATTGGCAAAGGAACTTCTAATTCTGAATTTATAAGAGTTTACGGAAAAGATACTGCTCAACATACGCATGTGGAACAACAAAATTCAAAGAATAGAACCGATAGAAAAGATATTCAAAATGTTTTATTTCCAAATCAACAAAGGGAGTTAAAAAAATGACACATTTATTATTAGATTTGTTTTAAATATTTCTTGAATTTGATTAAATGTTTCTTCATCAATTATAGCTTCATGCAGTCCATCAAATACTTTATTAATGACTTTATTCTCAATCTTGCCAATATAGAGCTTATTATTAAGAATATGATATAGACTGCCACGATTAAAATTGACACCGCCTCTAATGATATCATTATTGGTATTGCGACCATTATCATTATAACTATTCTCATTGCCGCCACTATTATTGCTATCAATATTGCTACCCTCATCGTTAATTTTTGATCTGTAAACTTTGGTTTTATAACCGAGATCATTTAATATATTTATAGTTTCATTTATAGATTTAGTTTCAATAAATGTATTGAATATTGTTTTTACAATTTTACTTTCAGAAACATTAACAAGTAGTTTTTTATTGACAACATCATAGCCAAGAGGAACAGTTCCTCCTGTCCACATGCCAAGACTTTGCTGCTTCCTTTTTTTGTCGGTTACACGATCAGAAGACATTTCCCTTTCAAGCTGGGCATAGCTCAGCATCATATTGAATGAGAACCTGCCCATAGATGTATTTTTATCAAAATGCTGGGTCATTATTTCAACCTCAACATTTCTTCTGGCAAGAACTTCATCAAGTTTGTAATAGTCTATATTCCTCCTGCTAATCCTATCAAGTTTATATATAACAACTTTGTCAATCAAACCAAGTTCAATATCATCAATTAAATTATGCATGGCTGGTCTTTTTAAAGTTCCGCCGCTAAATCCGCCGTCATCATATCTTTTATTGACTACAATCCAACCGTCCTTTTGATGTTCCCTTATATAGTCAAGGCAGGCATCGTATTGGTATTCTATTGAATTATATTCCAATTCAAGACCTTTTTCATTAGACTTACGAGTATATATGGCGCATCTTATTTTTTGAAGTGGAATTGATGAATAGCAATTATTATTGTAATTTGACGAATTATACATTTTAATACCCATTAGTTGTTATTATTAATTTTATTTTTTCTTACCTTTGATGTTTATTCATTTTTTTTATGGTTTTAATATTCTTTTTTAATTTAAAAAAGTATATCCGTTCCATCTGGTTCCTGTAATATCAGTAGCAATAGCGGAAAGACTTTTATAAATTCTGCCGTCATATTCAAATCTAGGATTACTGCTACCGCTATCTATTACTTTAACTATATATTCAACACCTTTATGAAATGTTTTTATAACAGAACCAGCAGGGGGTATAATATTGACTTGTCTATTTAATAGAGAACCTTTGCCCGATATTTTTAATTTATCCTTTGCTATATCAAGGGAAAGTTTTAATTCATCTTGACTAACATTGCTTAGACCAGCAAGCATTTGAATTTTATATGCAATAGATTTTATCAAAAAACCTTTCTTAAAATTTAAAGCCGGTGTTTTATATAATTCTAGCCATTTAAGTTTTAGCTCATTAGTTGACATAGAATTAAGAGCGAATAACTGCCTCTGAATGCTATTGCTAGAATCTAAATCATTTGAATTTTTTACATCAATATTCATATTTTTATCCTGTTTGGTTATTAATAATAATTTTATAAATTACTGACAAAGCATTGTAAATACTATAACTAACCAGTCTTAATAGTCCAGTCATTTATGAAAAATAATGAACTGAATAAAACATATTACAGATCATTTTTATTGGTAAAATTATTATTATAATCTTTATCATAGTCTTTATTATAATTTTTATCATAATCATCACCATTTTTGATTTCGGGATTATAATCATCAAGAGTATAGTCATTTTGATTAGACTTTAAGTTATTATTAAAGTTTGAATCATTGCTAAACCTAGACAAATTATTTAGTTTTTTAAATTCTAGACGAATTATGCCAATAGCGATGGTATCAATTATTAAATCAACAGGATTTAATTTGTTATCAAATATTTTGTTGTTATCAGACATTTTATTATTTTTTTGTTAATTTAATTATTTTTTCCCAGTAAGAATTGAAAGTGTTTCAAAAAAATATAGAAAAATACAACAGAAAAGATTTCAACATAAATGTAAATGATTGTTTTTTAATGTTTTATTATATATATTTCTATTACAAAGTTATACATAGAGCAATATAAAATTTCCCATAATTAGTATTTGATTATTAATATTTTTTTATATAATATTATTTTAGTGATAAATATTAACAGAATAATGCCTATTACAATGCCTCAATCTACTTGGCCAACTTCAATTATTAAAATGATTGTAAATAAAGATAAATCACTTACATTGTGTCAAGCTTCAAAACCTTTTTACCTCATACTTCCAATTTATGAAGTAAGTGTAGATTGCAATATAATTGGAACAAAATTTTTTGAAGAATACACGATAATTAGTTCAGAAGACTTCAATAAAAATTATTTAAATTTTTTATATGACTTTAATGATTTGTTATTTGAAGATATAAGACCACCAGAAGCAGGAAGATGTATAACTAGACCAGAAGCGAAATACATAATAATAAAAGAAGTAAAATTGGATAATGTATTTTCAATAGAACAAAAAAGTAAAAATCAAGAATTAATAGATTATGAAATTAGTCAAATAGAATTATTAATAACTGCAATGCGATTACATAAAAGTGGCAATATTCATATAAATAAAATATATTTTTTGTCTGATGTATCATTTTATACTCAAAATACAAAAGTTTCAACTACTTTATATGATATAAATAGTTATTACGCGTTAAATAAAGAATTATATTTTTTGGATAGTTATAAAATAGATAGCACATCTATACAACAAATACCAGAAATTATTGAAAAACTAAAAAAGATGCAAAATAGATTTTGGCTTCCATTATCTTATTTTAACCAATATTATACATCCTATGATATAATAGAAAAACTTATAAAATTATCTATAATATGGGAATCTACTATTTTAAGTGATAAAAAAGATGAATTAAGATATACTTTAAGTATAAGAGGTTCTTTTCTATTGGGAAAAAATATTGGAGAAATATTAAAAATTGCTTATGATTTACGTAGTAGTATAGTACATACTGGAGATATAAGTTCAACACTTGTAAAAAAAATTAAAAAAATATTACAAAATGATTATAGTGATTTTGGAATACTTTTTTACTTTATAAAAGATCATTTAGATCAAATAACAAGGGATATATTGAATAATTTTTTATTAAAATTACAAAATAATGAAGAACCAATAGAAAAAATAGCCGCAGAAATTGATACAGAAATATTTAATAAATTTAAATAATAAAAATGTAATTATCTAGTTAATTACATTTTTCATTGAAAAATACAGCAAAAAAGATTTCAACATAAATATAAATAATTGTTTTTTAATGTTTCAAAGTAAAAGAATATAGAAAAAATATTTTAAATTTAGAAAAATATAATGAACAGGAATAATAAACATAAAAAATGTATAAAACTTTATCACAATTCGTAATATCAAGCGATAAAGTTATTTTTTATGTATAGAATGCTCCGCCATCAATTAAACAACAATAGATAAATATATAAAAATAAAGTATTTGACTAGCTTAGGTTGGGATAAGAACCCATGATTGGGTTCGGGCCGGAACGAAGTGTAGGCAACATCGAATTTGCTT
>CALXSB010000054.1 GCA_944391005.1 uncultured Rickettsiales bacterium
TTGAGCCATCAATGAGCGTGACAATGTGCATTGCTTTCGTCACTCTTTTTATGCTAATAATTGGCGGTATGAGCAAAAAACACACTCTTATGTTTTGCATTCCTGCCTCTTGTGCCGTTCCACTCCTTATAGTGCTTGAGCCATATAGACTTAAAAGACTTTTGGCTTTCATTGATCCATGGGCATCTCCTCAGGGAGAAGGATTTCAACTTATTCAATCTCTCTATTCTCTAGGTGATGGCGGACTTTTCGGTGTCGGACTTTTTAATTCTAGACAAAAATATCTATTTCTTCCATTTGCCGAGTCGGATTTTATCCTTTCGATAATAGGTGAAGAAATAGGGTTTGTGGGTGTAACAATTCTTATTTTAATCTTTTTTATGCTGGTCTATAGATTGATTAAGATTGCGCTTGGTGCAAAAGATAGGCTTGGGGCACTTCTTGCAAGCGGTGTTGCCTTTATCATTGGCGTACAGACAATGTTAAACATAGCAGTAGTTACGGGCTCAATTCCACCTACGGGATTACCGTTGCCTTTCATTTCAAGTGGTGGAACTTCGGTAGCCGTCTTTATGGCTGGAATAGGAATTTGTTTAAATATTGCAAAACAAAGTAAGAAACAATAGAGAAAAATGTTTGATTTTTTAATATTATTCCATATAAAATACTTAAGAAGTTAAATGATCAAAATTGAATTTGTTGACAACTTTTAGAATGTAATATATAATATAAAAAATTGTTAATAAATAATGAGTAAGTATAAAACACATTGGAGAAATCGTGAAAATTTTATTTTTGACAAGTGCATTAGATACGAGATATAAAGATGAAAATGGAATAAGACATGCAAAAAAGTTTGAAAATTATAATAGTATAATAGACAACATGAAGAAATATATCAAAAAATATGATAATTTTGTGTATATTGCTAGTGATGAAAATAATTATGAAATGACAGATATGTATTTTGCAATTACAAAAAAATCTTTTGACATGACAATTCCCTTTAAACATTATGTTGTTTTGGATGGAAGAACAAAAGATAGAGCTATAGACATAGTTGAAAACGCTGATTTTATATTTTTGACCGGTGGACATGTCCCAACGCAAAATGAATTTTTTAAATAAATAAACCTAAAAGAAATAATTAAAAATACGAATGCAGTTATCCTTGGCGAAAGTGCAGGTTCTATGAATTGTGCCGATATTGTTTATGCACAACCAGAACTAGAAGGCGAAGCATCAGACCCTATGTATAAAAGATATATTAGAGGATTGGGTCTTACAAAAATTAGTATATTGCCACATTATGGGGATGAAGATAGAAAAGTTTTGGATGGGATGGATATTGAAAAAGACATTTCACTACCTGATAGCAAAAAACATGGATTTATCGCCTATCCCGATGAAAGCTTTATTTTGCAAATAGGTAACAAAGCAAAACTTTATGGCGAAGGATATTTATATTTGAATGGTAGAAAAAATAAAATTAACGATACAGGTAAAATATTAAGTTTAAGTAATATTGTAGAAAAATTACAAATCTTTAATGATTTAAAAAATAAACCAGTTAAGTAATGTTATAATTTATTTTGTAAGAGTCATCTTTGTCAACAGGGCTTGCCATATTATAAGGCAAATTGTTTATCTTTTATAAATGTTGAAGAAGGTATTATAAATTAATTTATAAGAAAATTGATTAAAAAAATTAGACTAACTAAAAATAGTGTGAACAAAAATTATTAAAATTTTTTTACTTCGATTATTGCAAAATGTTCAAAAGTCGTTAGTAACTATATTCGCATATTTGATAATTTTGCTAGGCTTTTTTTAATTTTTTTGGCAGTTTTATTTATCTATACACGCAAGCTGATTTAATCAGCTTTTTTTGTAAATTAATTTTTTCAAAAATTGTTTAAACAATAATATTAACTTGTTATATAAATTAATGTTTAAGTTTTTGGCGTTGTATATTTGAAAATAAAACCATAGATAAAAAACAGTTTAGAATGTTTATTATCTTATTATTTGTATGAAATCTATCAAATCAATTCTAGGTAAGCATTTTTACAATTTTTTTCATATATAAATATATGGATGAATTTTTTATTGTTGGTGGGAATAAACTTTTTGGTAGTATAAATATTGATGGAGCTAAAAATTCACTCCTTCCTATACTTGCTGGTTGTATCTTAGTTGACGATGAGGTTTTATTAAAATCTGTGCCAAGGTATAGTGATGTACTTGCCATGATTGAGATTTTAAGACATCTTGGTGCCAAAGTCGAGTGGCAGGGGCAAGATTTATACATAAATTGCAGGGGCATTTGTGCTTGTGATGTCCCGCATGAGCTTGCTTGTAAAGTAAGATCATCTATCTTCACGCTTGGACCTATCACTGCAAGAACTGGAAAAGCAAAGGTGTCATATCCTGGTGGTTGCGATATAGGATTGCGTCCGATTGATTTGCATTTAGCCGGACTTAAGCAATTAGGTTGTAAGGTAATAGAAAAAAATGGATACATTTATGTAGATGGGCAAAAATTGCAAGCAAGAGATTATATGCTTCCATTTGCAAGTGTCGGTGCAAGCGAAAATATCATGATGCTTGCCTCCTGTGCAAAGGGACATACGCGCATTTTTAATCCTGCACGCGAGCCTGAGATTTGCGATCTTGAAAGGTTTTTAAATGCATGTGGAGCAAAAATTTCAGGTGCCGGCTCAAATGTCATTATGGTTGAAGGAGTAAAGAAACTCCACGGTTGTGAATTTTCTGTCATGCCTGATAGAATTGAGGCTGGCACATTTATGATTGCTTGTGCTATGTGCGAGGGTGAGATCGAACTTAAAAATGCTATTGTAAAGGACAATGAAAGTCTTATTGCAAAACTGCAAAAAACTGCTTGCAAAATCTACTGTGATCGTGATA
>CALXSB010000055.1 GCA_944391005.1 uncultured Rickettsiales bacterium
GGATTTTGAGGAGTAGAGGAGATATAGAAGAAAAAGTTTACTTCTAAAAACGAATATTTTTATATGTGATTGGATAACTTTATTTGTAGTGTAGAAATATTAAGAGAGAATTTATAAGTTTAATATAAAATCGTAAAAATTATTAAAATTTGAATATTTTTTATATATTATCAATAAAAACTATTGAAAATTATGATATTTTTGGGTATGATGTTATTGATGAAAAGGAGGTAAAGCAAATGATTATCCGACCACAATATATGAATATGCTGAAAACATATCGAAATGTTCCACTTGTAAAAATATTATCAGGAATTAGGCGATGCGGTAAATCTACGATTTTAGATATGCTAAAAGAAGATTTATTGAAAAATGGCGTTGATGCAGACCATATTATTTGCATGCGTTATACATCAGAAGATTTTGATGATGGAATGACCGACAAAGATATGTATCACATGATCAAAGAACATATGAAAGATAATGAGTGTTATTATCTTTTGCTGGATGAAGTGCAGGAAATTGACGGTTGGGAAAAAGCGGTGAACAGTTTACTTGAAAATGCCAATACCGATATTTATGTTACAGGATCAAACTCAAAACTTATGTCAAGTGAAATTTCAACATATTTGACGGGGCGGTATATTTCTATTCCAGTCTATACTTTATCATTTGCTGAATATCTTGAGTTCAAGAAAACGGATTTACGTCCTAAAAAGGAATTGCTAAACGAATACCTGAGATTTGGCGGCTTTCCAATTGTGGCATTAGGAAACTTTGATGAACGCTCTGCTTATCAAATTGTCGAGGGCATATATACTTCTGTTATAACAAATGATATTACAAAGCGTCACAATATTATGAATTTTGACTTATTCAACCGTGTTGTAAAATATATTGTTGAAAATGTAGGTAAGACTTTTTCGGCAAATGCAATTGCAAAGTTTTTGAAGAGTGAGGGACGTTCATTATCTGTAGAAGCGGTTTATAATTACATTAATTGGCTAGAAAAAGCTTTTGTAATATATCGTTGTCAAAGATATGACTTACAGGGGAAATCAATACTCAAAACACAGGAAAAATTCTATTTGGCGGATGCTTCTCTTAAATACTGCATAATGGGTTTCAATCCAAAGTCAATTGCGTCTATGCTTGAAAATATAGTTTATTTTGAACTGCGTAGGAGAGGTTATGAAGTTTATATAGGGAAAAACGAAACTAAAGAAATTGACTTTGTTGCAGTACAGCGCGATGAACGCATATATGTTCAAGTGTGCCGGCTTCTTCCAGAAAATTCTGACAGAGAGGTTGCCAACTTACTTGAAATAAAAGACCATTATCCGAAATATGTAGTAACTATGGATGAATTGGCCGGAGGAAATATAAATGGTGTTAAAATAGTACATTTAGTGGATTTTTTGCTAAGTGATAAATACTAAGAAATATAAGGAAAATCGATTAATATTGAAATAAGCGATATTAATTAAAAAGTTTGACATTAATTAATGATGTATATTTAGATATATAGATGAAGCAATAAATTTTATATTTAATAATTCGAGTATTAGTTATAGAGCTATTTCAGATATATATAGTTCTGGAAAGAGTATTGTTTTGGCTTATATGAATAAGAACCATAAATAATAACTATTTCTACACACTTTCAATCACCAAATGAAAAAAATACAAAAATATTTTTGTATAATAACGACTGATAATTTATTTTTTGTGCTTAAAATTTATATAAATAATAATGTAAAGGCAGTAAGATTGTGAAAATCTTCTCTGTCTTTTTTTATTTAACATAAATTAAGTATTACATGAAATTTCTATATGCAAAATTTAAAGCTTTTGAAAGTAATATAATGCTACTATGACTATATTAAAAAAGTATATTGGTTTCAAACAATTATGATTCATGAAATAGAGTTTAGTTTATGAACACAGTAAAAATCTTATAACTTTTTGCTTTTATATTACAAAAATTAATAATTTCTATTATTGAAATTTATAACAATATAGTTTTACTTGCCGAAAAAATAGAAATACGCAAAAAGGGACACCGAAGTGACGTTGTTTTTTATTAAAATAAATAAAAAACAATAAAATTTGAGGTGAAAATATGGAAAAACAATTTGAAACCAATCCCTTTTTAATTGCTTTTGAAGTTGGAGCAAAAAATGGATATCAAAACACAAAACCGAAAGTTACAAATCAATTTATAAAGTCATGGAAGTATGTTATCTGGAGAAGTGAGAAGAAAAAAGGAACTTGTGAAACATGCAAAAATATGGATGGCAAGCTGCTAGATATTGATTCAATTACTACTGATTTATGGCCAGCGCATCCAAATTGTGCATGTAAATTAGAAAAAACAGTTGCTATTGCTTCAGGGACATTGACAGAAAAAGGAATGTTAGGTATTGACAACAAGTTCATAATATGTGATGATAAAATAAGAAGAAACATTTTAAAAGATGCCAATAGATATAAGAACGACTGTCTTCCATATCAAAAAGGCAGAATATACTATACCATTGATATTGAGCCAGGCGGCAGAAAGTATTTGATATTATCAAATGATGGCCTTTGTTTTGTTACATTAAATAATTTTAAAACTATATATCCGGTTGAAAATGAAGAAATTGAAGCGAAAAACAGGAATTTAAACGAAGAAAAGTATATTGAACAATTTCAAAAAGAATTATCTCTTTTGGAAAAAGGTGACATTGCCCCGATGGCTTATACTTATATTATGAAGAATGTATATGATTGGTATTTGTCTGACGATATTGCAGAACGGAAAATGATAGAAAATCAAATAGAGGTGTTTAGAAAAACTGGTTATAAGAAAACAGGTATTGCTTTTTATGATAATGGAATCAAATATATGCCTTCCTTACCTGAAGCACTTTTGAGCGAAGAAGAACATTTCTTTAGAAATCATTTAAACATTGAGTATGAGTGGAGTGATTTTGAAAAGCTAAACCAAAGGCTTCCAGAGGGTTATCGCTGGAAACAAATGGGAATTATGAAATCAATTATACATCAAAATACAGCACCATTTTGGAAATGGAATAGAAAATATGTTTCTTTTGATGGCTATTTTGAAGCCGTATATTCTTATGATAATCAATCATTAAATGAAGAAACTGCATCAGAAGATATGGGAACTTATAATTATGGACCTTCTACCAGTGGTAAAAGCCTATTTGACATGCTATTTGCTTACAAAGAGCATTATTTAAAAGATATGCTACCTTATTTCTATAAAAAGAATACAAAAAAAGACTATGAAGATTTTTTAAATGGCAAGGGGCTGATACCATGAAAAATGTAAATAGATTTGTTTCGGTTTGCTTTATGCTTCTTTTAATTGAACCACTGTTGTTTTTATTCGTTTTTGTATTTGAAGATACCATTTTTAATGAATTTTATGAGGCTTTTATAAATTTTATCTATACAGTGTTCTTTCCACCAGTTGTTGGGTTTATATTAACGGGAATTCTTATTTTTATTTATAATAAAAAATATGATTTGCTGACAGATAAAATGCGAGCTCTTTTACCTATATACATAGTAGTTGGTGTATTTATAAATTTTATATACTTTTTGTTTTTAGGTGTATATTTTTTTGGCTGAAATAAGAAAAATTTATGGGTAAGGCTTTATTTAGTTATTTTCTGGTGGAAAAAAGATTGGTTTACACTTATTTTACAAAA
>CALXSB010000056.1 GCA_944391005.1 uncultured Rickettsiales bacterium
ATAACAATTACTCTATGAAGTTTACTCGTGAATTATTAGAAAAAATGCTTTTGGGAATTTCGGACTGTGATGATTTTTATAATTCTGCAAAAAGTATTATTACAAATTTGAGAAAATTTGGATTAAGAGATGAAGAACAACAGGAAAAAATTAAATTTATATTTGATAAATTTATTGAATATGGTATAGGTGATGAAATATATGATAAATATTTTGTTGTTGATGATTTAATTGATCAGAGCAATAGTAATTTAAGAGGCTCAAATAGTGTATTGAACAATTATTTATTATGTGCTATTGATTATTCTCAAAAATTAAATATGCCAGCTGATAATCAAAGAAGATTTGTTGTTGAAATATTAAAAAGAACTGCTGATCAAAGAGTTGCAAATTATATTAAAAATACAGTTTTAGATAATGACACTGTAAAAATAATAAATAGCAATAATAATGAATATGAAAGACAGCAGATGGCGATTGATCGTATGGATCGTGCTATTAATAAACAATATAATAATAAACAATCTGATAACGAGCAGTTTAATAGTGAACAGTTAAAGCATATTATAAAACTAACAGGTGCTTTAAATGAAAGGGTTAAATATAAAATGTGCAGAATGATTGAAAATGAACAAAACTTAGGTAATTATCGCCAGTAGAATTTTCTATATATTAATAGATATGAAAACTATTCATTATTTATTTAATGAATAGTTTTAAAATATAAATATTTTATTGATTTTGTCTAATTTTTAGTATATAATATTATAGTTTTAATAATTTTTGTAAAGTATGAATAATAATTTTAATGTAAATCAAGAGTTTATAAATATTTTAAATAATTGGCAATTAACTAAGGAAGAATTTGAATCTGAAATAGTTAATTTAATTGATAGAATTGATAGTTTTGATGATTTATTGATTTTATCTGATCTTATTTATCAATTGGGCGAAAATTTTGAAGATCTTGGATTTGATGGATATGAAATTAATGATAGATATAATCTTTCAGATGCTGGATTTGATTATCAAAATGATGTCGCCATAGTTAAACTTATTTTTAATAATGCACTTTTTCAAAAAATTAATAATTTAGAGAGCGACGAAGAAAAAATAAACTTGATTGATAAAGTTTTTTTATTGGTTGATAATCTTGAATATATTAGGGGATATAGTGTAATGTTTTTAGCTGAAAATATTACACCGGAAATTTTCAATAATTATAGTTTTAATGTGCAATCTTGTATATTAAGTGATATAATTGATATTCTTAATATAGAAGAAGATTTTGATGTTGTTGATATGTTTATTGAGTCATTATTTGAAAATATATACAAATTTAATCTTAATGATCAAGAACTTATTGAATTTACAAATTTAATATTAACACCTATTCAAAATAATTTAGAAGATGTTGATGATATTGATAGAATAATGTCAGCGATTGAAGAAGTTTTTAATAATCGTGGAATTAGAATAGATGAAGCTTTAAATAATCGTGGAATTATAGCAAATCAAGCTTTTAATAATAATAGAATTAGAATAAATGAAGCCAGAATTAGATTAAATGAAGGTAGAATTAGATTAAATGAGGCTAAAATTAGATTGAATGAAGCTGGAATTATAATACATGAAGCTATAAATGGACAAAAAACTATATTTAAAGGTTCTTATTTTAATCCAAATGAACCATTAGTATCACTTTTAAAGAATATTTTATGTGTTCAACTTGTAGATATTGAAGATATATCTATATATAGAGATGCTGTGAAATGTGATTCTATTTACAGAAATTTTTTAAATGATAAAAAAACATATGGAATGCAATTAGAATTGGCTAAAAAGAACTTTCTTGATAAATTAGCAATTGCTGATGATAAGACAAAAGAAAGTTTATTAGATGGAATTGCTAAAGATGGCTCTTTGATAATATGGTATGTTGAAGATAAAAACAAAGTGCTTCATAATATTAATATGGAATTAAAACTAGCAATGGGAATAACTTCATCTATGCTTATTGATGCATTGGAACAAAGACAGACGAATCAAGAAAACATGCAAGAACAATCTGAATATGAAGATGTAGTTGCTATGCCGGTAAATACTCAACCTAGAGTTTTTGCTAGCGATGAAGAAAAAGCTTTAGAAGAACAATTGCATAATGAAAGAATGAATTTTATTAAAAGTGTTTCAAAGAGCTATAACAAGAGAAAAGCAAGAGTTGCAAAATCAAAAAGGATTTTGAACAAACCTAGATTGAAAACAAGCAGAAGATTAAATGGTAATAGAAAAGCAAAAGATAATAGTAGATATCTTTAATTAATAATATAATATGTTGTTGAATTTAAGTGATAAAGCATAAATATTGACTTAAATAAAACACATATTATAATATAATTAAACAAAAATAGAGTTTATTAATAGTAGTTTATGCTAAATATTTTAGACATTTCTGAAGAAGAACTTTTGGCCTTCATAAAAGAAGACCAAAAGTCTCGCACTATTATAAACAAAGAACAGGTAAAAAAATATTTTTTGCAAAACTCTATTGGAATTGATAATTCTTGCGTTTTTGAACATGAAGAAGATATATTATTCATGATTAAACACTCTGTGTCGTTAAAATTTATATCAAAGTATTTTAACATGTCAGAAAATGATATAAAGAATATTGCAACTAGACATAAATGTAATTCTCAACTTTTATCTGGTTTTACAGAGAATGAAAACGCAAGATGTTTCAGCAGAAATCAAATATTGAGGGCATGTGAAGAATTTAATTATATTTGCCCAATGTGCTTTAAGCCATTGGATATAACTCATATTGACACTTTAACGGGCCATCATATCCAACCATTTGCCATTGGAGGCAAAACTACAAAGGACAACTGTTTGCCTCTTCATGTAAAATGCCACTTTGAAGATTTTAAGATATTGCACTCTGCTTTATTTGACTCATCAGATCCAATCTATTCAGCAAAATATTTTAATCTATTAAAAGGAAAACTGCAAAACGAAGAATCTGGAATAACAAGTATTTTAAAATCAAGAAACTTAAATAATATTGAAAAAGCAGCAAGTTAAATAAAAAGCTTGAATTATTTTCTATTTTTAGTTATAATAGAAGAATAGGTAGGTAAAATAGTTAAAAATGTTAATAGACGAATTAGATTATAACGCTCTTGATATTTATAATAGGTTTGTTAAAATTATACAAAATACAGATTTAAAAACAAAAAATAAGGCTGAAGAGGATATTTTAAATTTAATAGACAGTTTGGATTCAGAATCAATTTCTTATATTTCTGATTTAATTTCAATTCTTAAAGAAGATTATCCAATATTTGGGTTTGAAGATAAAAACGAATTAAGCATTAAATATGGTCTTATGGACAATTATGATAATTATCATAATTTTGAAATTTATAATAATGACTATTCTCTATTAAAACTTATCTTTAGTGAAACTCTATTTGCAAAAATTGCAAGCTTTGAGAAAAGCTATAACGGTGCTGAAAAAGCAATAGAATTAATTGATAAAGTGTTTGATATTGCGAGGAAGACAGATATTTATGAGTATTCTATACTATTTTTATTTAGAAATCTTAAGGAAGAAAATTTTAAACAATATCCACCTATTATAAAACAATTATTAGTTGCAAAAGTATGCAATATAATAATAAGAAACATAAATAATGAAAATTTACCTTTTATTCTTAGCAAAATAGCTTCTGACTATATCTACAACCTTAATGTAAAAAATGATGATACGTTCAAATTTATTGTTTCAATGCTTAAAAGTTTAAATTCTTCTTTAGTTGAAGAAATTAATAAAATTTCATTAGCTGATAATGGGGAATCGGCAATAGATAAACTTGCGCAAGAATACAATACATCCTTTAAAAAAATTTTGAATACTCTTTATATAAGAGAAGGAAAAAGAAACATTTTTGAAGAAGATTCTGATGATTATTTTGTGTCAAAAATGCAACAACCAAAACTTGAACTATTTACAAAAAATTATACAAAAGCAAAAATACTTAATTATAACAAACAAACAGTCCTTTTATGGAAAAAAGGTCAAAAATTCAATAGCATACGAGAAGAGCGATTACATAATGAAAGAAGAAATATTATGAAAAAATTTTTAAATATTGCCAAAAAAAATAAAAAAGAGTTGAAAAGAATATCTAAATATAACAAAAACGAACACGATTATACAAGAGTTAATAGATGGTAATATAAATAATTTTTAAAAAATATGTGGACAGATAAATTAACTTTAAATGAAATAATTATATATAGTGAACTTTTTAAAATTTTAAAAAGCAAGGGTTCATATGATATAGAAAAAACTCAAAAAAATATTTTAAATCTTATAAGTATGGCGGAAAAATATAACTTAAAATATTTTTCAGATTTTATAAATTTGTTATATAAAAATTATAGGTTATTCGGAATACGAAATGAACTCTGGATAAATAATAAATATAATCTTTCTGATGAATATGGAGATTATCAAAATGATGCCTCAATGCTTAAACTTATTTTTAGCAAAACTCTTTTTATGAAACTTAATAGTATAGAGAATGAAGAAGAAAAATATGAATTATTAAATAAAGTATTTGATATTGCTGAAAAAACAAATGTTGCTGGTTATGCTATACTGTTTTTATTTAAAAATCTTCCGGACGATTTTTTAGAAAATTCAAGCGATTCATTTAAGAAGCTATTGATACAAAATATATTGAGTATAATAAAAACAGAAAAATCTAGACAAATTAAAAATGATGATGATTGCTATATGATTGATGTGGCGGCTGCAATTGTGTTTGAAAATCTTTATAAGTTTGATCTAAAAAAACAATATACTAAAGATTTTTTTGCTTTAGCGTTGAATGCTATTGATTTAGAAACAATTAAAGAAATAGATGAAAATTCTGATGGCTTAATAGACAATATTTTAAAAGTATATGGCTATAAAATTGATGATATTATAGAAAACAATTTTATAGTTAGAGAAAAAAATAATAAAATTGAAGAAGATACGGATATAAATAAATATACTATCTTAACTAATTTTAAAGAGAAGAACTTTAACACTGCTATTACAAAAGAGCATATTAGCAAAATATTTTTAAATATATGCAATAAAAATAATGAAAAAACTTTTAAGTTAAATAAGTTTCTACAAAATATCAAAAGTAGAAGAGCAATGCTTGCAAAAGCAAAATATAGTTTAAAATTCAAGAAAAAATCAAAAACAAATAAAAGATTTAGATAAAATTATTTTACTTGATTTTTTATTCATAAAACTCAATATTATTATTGGGTATTACCAATAAAGGAGAATAAAATGAATAATGAAAAATCAATAGTTCGTTTAGTTTATCCGCAATGGCAGGGTGCAAGCATAACAAGATTAGTTCCAGAAATAAAAAATCCAGATGATGCATCGCGAGGCTATTACTTGGGTGCACAGCTGCTAAATTTTCTCGCACCTGATAATGGACAAAAAACATTGACCGTTCCAGTATCAACAGAAATGACGAATCGTGATATTATAGATGGCGTTATTGACAGAGATATTATTTTAAAACAAAATAGAGAAGCATTAAAATTATTACAGGAAAATAACCCTGATAAAATTATAACTTTAGGCGGTGAATGTGCTGTCAGTGTTGTTCCTTTTACCTATTTAGCAAATAAATATAAAGATGATGTTGCAATGATTTGGATTGATGCTCATCCGGATATAACATTGCCGGGGGACGTTTACGCAGGTTTTCATGCAATGGCAGCTGCTGCCATTATGGGCGAAGGTGATAAGAAAATTATTTCTGAGCTGCCGGGAAAAATAGATTCAACAAAGATATTGCTTGTTGGAATACGCAATTGGGAGAGGGAAGAGATTAAAGAAAGGCAGAAGAAATATGGAATTAAGCATCTAACAAGAGAAGATATGCTTAAAAATCCAAACGCCATAAAAGAATGGCTGAAAGCAAGCGGTGTTTCAAAGGTTGTTATTCATTTTGATATGGACGTGTTAGATCCGGAAGAAATAATAGCTGCCGTTGGAACGGATCCAAATGGCATGAAAATTGAAGAGGTGGTTTCTGTAATAAACGATATAGCAAAAGAAAAAGAATTAGTTGGGCTGACTGTAGCTGAGCCAATGCCGCGAACGGCCATAAGAATTAAAAAAATGCTAGAGGAATTGCCGTTGCTTAATTAAAACAAAAATACCAATACACACAGTATTATTTATAATATGAATAATTCTTGCTGCTATATATTTTAAATATATTTTTTAATAAAATATATGGTATATATGGTATTTTATAGAAATAACTATTTTTGAGTTTCTATAAAACATTAAATGGGACTCATTTATTGGCACATATTTATACACAGCACCCAGTATTTTTTATGCACATCCAACATTGATTATTGATTTTGATGGTGCCGTTAGTGAGAATCGGACTCACGACCTCATCCTTACCAAGGATGCGCTCTACCACTGAGCCATAACGGCATGTTTACTATCATAAAATATTTATTTTAAATAATCAATAAAAATCTATATAATATAAAAGATTATTTTCTAATGAAAATAGGCTGTATTTAATAGTAATTTTATGGAGCAAATATATTGCTTTTTATAAAAATATATAACATAATAAAGCAATGAAAGTTTCTTATATAAAAGCTAAAACAATACTAAATAGGTCAAAACTTGGTGATCTTGACTATACGATAAATCCATATATTGGATGCGAATTTTGCTGCAAATATTGCTATGCAAGCTATTTGTCAAATCTTATTAAAGAAGACAATGATAAATGGGGAGAGTATGTTTGTATTAAGAAAAATGCGGTTGAATTGTTGAAAAAAGAACTTGGAAAAATGATATTAAATTATCAAAGCCCAAATATTATGCTATCTTCGGCAACGGATCCGTATCAATATATTGAAGCTAAGGAAAAACTAACCAGAAGAATATTGGAAACTTTTGTTGACTTTAAATTTAAGGGACAGCTTTTGTGCTTGACAAAAAGCCCAATGATACTTAGAGATATTGATATACTAAATGATATTGGTAATCTTATTGTTTCATTTAGTATTTCTCATAATAATGATAGGATAAAAAATTTTTTTGAGCCGAATGCACCATCAATTAAATCAAGATTTAATGCTTTAAAAAAGTTTAATGAAAACGGTTTTAAAACTTGTGTTTTTGCTGCACCAATTTTACCATATTTTGAAAATCATATATTGGAATTAGAAGAGCTGTTTAAACAGATAAAAGATAGCGGCACAAATAATATAGTTTGTGATTTGCTTAATATGCATGGAAATATGACTAGGTATAGAGATTTATTTAGGACATCAGTAAAGGGTAGGGAACTATATTTAGAAAGAGCTACAAATAAAGAATATCAATATAAAATGTATGATATTATAAATGGTTTAATTGAAAAATATGGGTTTAATAAAATATATAAAGACAGTGAAGAATATTTTAAAAACAAAAAAGATATTTTTTAGTGTATTGGCTAATGATGAAATATTTTATATAATCTATCTATAGTATAGATTATCTTATTTAATTTCATAGGTTTTTTTATTAAGTATTGTTTAGATGTTGTGTAGATGGTGACCCCTACGGGACTCGAACCCGTGTCGCCAGGATGAAAACCTGGTGTCCTAACCGCTAGACTAAGGGGTCTCGGCTTAGTCTATTTTAAACTATACTTTTTTAAATGTCAATAAAAAATATTATAATTTATCTTGTATTTTAAAAATTTTTAATTTATTAATATATTATACTAAATAAGTGGTATATTTGATTATGAATAAAGAATATCTAAAAGAGAGAGGCGTAAATATCTTTAATAAAATAAAAAATGATGTTGTATTAATAACAAAGGGAGAATTTAGCTTTCCGTATATGCTTTATTTATGGGGTGCACTGCCTGCTGTTATACTAATTTTATTTTTACAAAGATTAATAAATTCAATAAATAATAAATTTATATCTACTCCAATTATTATTTTTTTAGCAATTTATTTTTCATGGCATTTAATTAGTTTAAGAAAAGCTTTAAAAGTTCATCCTGAATATAGACCTGTAAAAGAAAATAAGAAGGATTTATATAAAGATAAAACATCTGAAGAAATAAGTGAAATAAAGAAAGAAAAGGCAAAGGAGAGAATTCAAAAAGCATTACTTTTAAAAGCATGGGACTCTACGCCTAATTATATTTTGGTTGGATGTCTTGATGCTTATGTTATATTGACACAATTACAAAGATTACTTATTATTATAGGATATTAAGATATGGTAGAAATTAATACTGAACAACAAGCAGCTCATACTAATCAAGAAAAACAACAAACTGTGCAAACAGGGCAATCATCTAGTAAACCTATAAGTGAAACTGATATTGGTGAATTACTTTTAAAAAGAAAGATTATTACAAAAGACCAGCTTGATGTTGCACTTAAGGAAAAAAAGGATAAAAATAGCACGGAAAGTGTTGGCAATATTCTTGTTAAAATGGGTCTTATTACAGACTCAATGCTTGGTGAGGTATTAAGTTCTCAAGCTGGAAGCCAAAAGTTTAATTTAAAATCTTCTATAATAGATCAGAGGCTTGTGCATAAAGTTCCAAAAGGATTTGCTTTACAAAATAAAGTTATACCGGTTTCTTTTACAAAAGATACTATAACTGTTGCTATATCAGACCTATATGATATTATTACTCTTGATCAAATAAAAAGGTTTTTTCCACCGAGATTTCAAATAGTTCCGGTATTTGCTACAGAAACAGATATTTTAAAGGCAATAGATCAATACTATGACTATGAAATGTCTATTGATGGTATTCTAAAAGAAATTGAGGGTGCTAAGACTGATTTTGATGACCAAGAGAGTATGCAAGGAAACTATAAGAGCCCTATGGTGCGTCTTGTGGATGCTTTGCTTACAGATGCTGTTAGAAGCGGTGCGTCGGATTTACACTTTGAACCTGAGGATTTTTTCTTAAGACTTAGGTATAGAATTAATGGTAAAATGGAACAAATAAGAACTTTCCATAATAAATATTGGGCTTCTATTGCAGTTCGTATTAAAATTATGGCGGGTATGAATATTGCCGAAACTAGAAAACCACAGGATGGAAGAATTCAAAGCACTATTTTAGGAAGAAGTATTGATTTCAGGGTTTCTTCGCAGCCAACTGTTGCTGGAGAAAATATAGTTATGAGAATTTTAGATGAAAAGCAATCAATTTTATCATTAGATAAATTGGGATTTAATGAAAAAAATATTGCTATCATTGAAAAATGTATAAAAAGACCTGATGGTATTGTTATTTTAACTGGTCCTACTGGTTCAGGTAAAACAACAACTCTTTATACGCTTCTCAATATGATTAATAGTATGGATATTAATATAATGACTTTAGAAAACCCTGTAGAATATCGTCTTCCATTGATTAGACAATCAAATATTAATCCAGAAATTGGCGTTACATTTGCCGAAGGTATTAGAACTCTTTTAAGACAAGACCCTGATGTTATATTGGTTGGTGAGGTTAGAGACCAAGAGACTGCAATTGCGGCTGTTCAAGCTGCAATGACAGGACACCAAGTTTATACATCTTTACATACTAATGATGCATTTTCCGCAATTCCAAGACTTTTGCAAATAGGTGTGCAACCTTATTTGCTATCAGGTGCTTTGATTGCTGTTGTTGCACAAAGATTGGCTAGAATGATATGTCCTCATTGTAAATATGAATATCCAATAACACCCGAAGAGAAGGAAATTTTAACAAAAGTATTAGGTGAAGAGGAAATGAAAAATGTTGATCATTTATATAGGGGTAAGGGCTGTGATAAATGCAAGGGTAAAGGATATGTTCAACGAACTGCTATAATTGAAGTGCTTGATGTTGATAAAGAAATTGATGATATGATAGTTAGAGAAGCTAGGAAAAAAGAAATTCTCGCATATCTTGAAAAGAAAGGTTATATTACAATGCAAGTTGACGGTGCTAGAAAAGTTATAAAAGGGATAACTACTCTTGATGAATTAATTAGATCTGTTGATATGACGGCCTATTTGAATGTTTAGAATTTTCTAAAAACTTAAATTGTATTATAATTAAATAGTCTTTAATATTATAAAATATAAAAGTTGATTTGATTTTAAAAACTTTTATATATTTTAATTTCTTGTTATTTATATTTTAAATGTTAAATTATATTAGAGTTATAAATCATATTTTATTTTTGTAAAATGGAAAATAAAAATAATACTATTGAAAGACCAAAATTGTTTAATATAGAGGCAGAGCAAACTGTTCTCGGTGCTATAATTTTAAATAATGATTATTTAGGAAAAGTTAATGATATAATTAGAACAGAAAGTTTTTATGAACCAGCACATCAAAAAATTTATGATTATATAATTCAAACTACATTGAGAAGCAATTTAGTTGCTGATAGCATAACTTTAAAATTATTTTTTGATAATGATGAAATAATAAGCAAAATTGGTGGAAGCAATTATTTGACTATATTGTTGAATATGGGATCTTCTGTTATAGATGTTGTTGACTATGCTACAATAATAAAAGATTTAGCATTAAAAAGAGAATTGGTTTTAATTGGTGATGAAATAGTAAATAAAGCATATAAAAATAGTTCTAATGAAACAGCACAAAAATTAATTGAAGAAGCGGAAGGCGAATTGTTTAATTTAAGTTATTTAGGTGAGAACACTAAAGGTTTTACAAGTATAGTGAATTCATTAGCTGAGACTGTTAATAAAACAAGGTTAGCAATAGAAAGAGATGGCAATATAAGCGGTGTTCCGTCAAATTATATAGATATGGATAGACTATTGGGTGGCTTTCAGCCAGGTGATTTAATTATATTGGCTGGAAGGCCATCAATGGGAAAATCAGCACTGGCTATTAATTTTGCCTACAATGCTGTTAAGTTTTTTGATGAGGAATATAAAGAGGGCAGGGATAAAACTAGAAGATCTGTTGGATTTTTTTCTCTAGAAATGCCAGCTGATCAAATAGCTTCAAGAATTCTGTCAAGGGAAACAGGAATAAATGCTGTAAATTTTAGGACTGGCGATATTGATAAGGAGGATTTTGATAAAATAGTTAAAAAGGCGGATGAAATTTCAAGATTGCCGTTTTATATAGATGATACTCCTGCATTGTCAATTGCCGCTATTAGAACAAGAGTTAGAAGAATGGTTAGGCAAAAAAATCTTGGTATGCTTTTTATTGATTATTTGCAATTAGCTCAAGGCACTACTGCACAGTCAAAGGCAAATAGAGTTTTAGAAATCGGTGAAATTACAATGGGTTTGAAAGCAATAGCTAAGGAATTTAATATACCAGTTGTTGCTTTATCGCAATTATCAAGAACTGTTGAACAGAGAGAAGATAAAAAACCGCAGTTATCTGATTTAAGAGAATCTGGAACAATTGAACAAGATGCTGATATTGTTATGTTTATTTATAGAGAAGAATATTATGAAGAAAGAAAGAAGCCAATGGATGGAGATCCTAAAATGGAGGCTTGGATTGCAAAGATGAATACTTTAAGAAATAAGACGGAAGTTATAGTTGCTAAACATAGAAATGGACCTATTGGAAACGTTGTTTTAAGATTTGATAGTGCAACAAGCAAATTTCAAGATTATGCTGGACAATATGATATAGTTGAAAATGATTAACTTTTTTGTTTACTTAATAAAAATATGTAATATTATTTATTGGTAGTAAAAATAAAATTATAAATTTTGAAGATTTATAAAGGGTATTTAATAAAAAATTTATTCAAACCACTGATAGTATCTTTAATAACATTAACTGCTATTATATGGAGCAGCAGGGTTGTTAAATTTATGGATTATATAGTGCAGGATGGTGCTGATTTTTTATCATTTTTTAAATTGACAATGTATGTTTTGCCATCGCTTGTGCTAATGATTTTACCATTAACTATATTTTTAACTACAATTTTAACCTATAATAAATTAATTGAGAATAGAGAAATTATAATTTTAAAAAATTGCGGCGTTAAAAAGATACAGCTTTTAAGTCCGTTGATAACTTTGTCAATTTTTTTGGCTGTATTTTCCTATTTTATAAGTTTATATGGCGGTTATAGGTCAAATTTAGAAATTAGAAAAATACGTTCCAATATACAAAATAATATATCTTTTGCCATTATTAAAGAAGGTGTTTTTACAAATTTTAAAAATTTTGTGATATATGCTGACAGAATAGAAGATAATAAAGCATATAATATTATTATATATAACAGATCTGAGGATATTACTAAAGAGAAAAATTTATTATTGCAGGCACAAGCGTCAGAATTAAATGGCAATGTTATTACTTTATATAATGGCAATCTTCAAAGATTTACAAATAATTATAATGAGGGACCTGAAATTGTATTTTTTAAAGAGTATAATACTGATTTTCAGGAAATATCTGGCGAAACAAATAATGTCATACTTAGACTTGATAGCTTTTCCACAATTAGATTAATAAATATGTTGATGGATTTGCATCAATATAAAAACTTTTTTGATAAAAATAAAATTATTTATGAAGTAAATTATAGACTTACATTTCCATTAACGATTATTGTAATGGCATTTTTATCTGGATCATTAATGTTGGAAAGCACATTTAATAGAATTAGCACTTCAAAAATAACTTTAAAAACATCAATTGCCTCTATGTCTGTTTATATAATAATGCTTTCGTTATATCAAAAGGTTGCTGATAATATAATATTTTTATATATTTTATATATATTTATAGCAATTGTTTTATTTTTTTCGCTTAATCTAATAAAAGAAAAAAAGACAATATGATAATAGGAAGACCAACTTTACTTTCAAAATATATTACAAGAGAAATATTTAAAAATTTCTTTATAATATTTTTTGGATTATTAATTTTATTTTTTGCTGTTGATTTTTTTGAAACTACAAAAGATGCAAAAAATATAGAAAATGCTTTGCAAATATCAACTCAAATAGTTTTATTTAGAATACCTAATCTTTTAGAAACAATTTTGCATTTTATAATACTTTTAGCTGCACTTTTTACTTTTTATAAAATGTCAAATAATAGCGAAATTGTTGTTATTAGAACGAGTGGCAAATCAATATTTCAAATTGTTAAATTTCCTGCTTTTATTTCATTTTTATTTGGTATTTTTGTTATTACAATATATAATCCAATATCATCAACTCTAAATGTTAAATCTGAACGTTTAAGAAATATATATTTCAAAAACGAAAAGGAAGATTTTTTGGAACTAAAAAATGGTTTGTGGCTAAAACAAAAAAATATTGAAACTAACAATGGGGAAATAATTATTAAGGCCTCAAAAGTTTATAAAGATATCTTAATATTTGATGATGTAGTTTTAATATATATAGATGACAATGATAATTTTATAAAAAGAATAAATGCAAGAACGATCAGATTAATGGATAATAACACATGGATTGCAAATGATAATTATATAATAATTGAAGGTAAAGAATTAGAATTTGTTAAGGAAATCGTAATACCAACAAACTTAACTAAAAAATTTATTTCAAAAACAATTCAAAACGATTATGAATCAATGTATAATATTTCATTTTGGAAATTAAGATCTTCAATACAGGAACTAAAACAATCTGGCTTTAATACATTAAAATTTGAAATTAGGTATTACTATTTAATGACTGTTCCATTCTTATTTGCTATAATGATACTAATTTCCGCATATTTTGGTATTGTCAATACAAGAAATAATAAAAAATATATATCTGTTATTCAAGGTATAGCCGTTGGTTTTATTATATTTATAAGCCACAACATTATTGTTGAATTATCAAATGCAGAGCGTCTTACTGTTATAGATGGATCTGTATTAACAGTATTACTTTTTATAATTATTTCTATAGCTTTATTAATAAAAAAAGATTTATTGAGTAATTTTAATGTTAAATTTTTTCATAAAAATAGCTAATATTTTAAAAAAGTATATAACATATTTCTTGCTATTTTTAATAAAAATATATCAATTATGTGTTTCTCCATTTTTTCCAAAAAGATGTAATTTTGAACCATCATGCTCCGAGTATACTATTGAAGCTATAAAGATTCATGGAATATTTAAAGGTATTTATTTAGGTATTAGAAGAATATTAAAATGCACACCAAATAGAGAGTTTACCTACGATCCAGTTCCGCCAAAGAAAAATAAATAATTAATGAGAGATTATAATTAAAAAACAATAATACTCTGAGAACTACTATTTTCTGATTTCTTTTTTAAATATGAACTCGTATTAATTCCATTGTTTAATTCATCATCTGCACCAAGAACAGGTAAATCGGTCCGCTCTACTACCCTTGTGGTCATGAGGTTTAGTTCATCCTCTGCACCGAGAACGGGCAAATCATCATATTGATAACCCATTTGATTTTGAGGAACCTCCGGTTGAATGTTAAGATCATCTTCAGTCAAAACATCATACTGTGGTATTGATGGCATTGGAGGTATATATAAAGTATTATCATCTTTTAGATATGGCAACTTAGGCGTTTGTTTTTTAAGATTTCGTTTTTTATTAAAATCTCTAAAGTCAGAAACAGAGTTCAAAAAATTTATTATTTGTTTAGTTTTAGCATGTTCTGCTACTTGAGCCATTTTTTCAAAAATTTCATCTTTAGTGTATCCAATCTTGCCATCGCTTACATTTATAATTGTTCTAAATAAATCTGTATATTTTGAATCTTTTAGTTTAAGTTCTATAGATCTATTGATTATATTATACAAAATTGTTGTTATAATTTTAACATTTTGAGGCAATACATAGCTTCTGTTCGTAGGCAGTCTTTTTTCTAATTCATTAATGACTTTTTCTAAGTCTGAACACTTACGCGATTTTCTTATCATTATATCAAAATCTTTAATAAACTGAACGCTATTCATAAGTCCTCCTTTTTTAAAAAAGATTTCTAAAGGTATCTACTATATGTTGAATACTAGCTATAAATATTTGTATAAATAACAAGAATATATTAGTTAAAAACTGAATTATTTGTGTTATAATTTGCGCCATAATGCTACCATTTTTATTAAACATTAAATCTAAAATGGAAAATATCGCCATCTTGAGCTATGTAATCTTTTCCTTCAATTCTCAATTTTCCAGCATTTTTGCACCCTTCTTCTCCATTATACTCTATATAATCTTTATATGCAATAGTTTCTGCTCTAATAAATCCTTTTTCAAAATCTGTATGTATAACGCCAGCACACTGAGGGGCCAAACTTCCTTTTTTAACAGTCCAAGCTTTTGTTTCCATCTCTCCAGCTGTAAAGAATGTAAGTAATCCTAAAAAATCATAGGCTATTTTTATGATTTTATCCAAGCCAGTTTCATTTAAACCTAAAGCTTCTAAAAATTCTTTTTTTTCTTCAGGGCTTTCCAATACTGCTATTTCTGATTCAACTTTTGCAGAAATAATTGTAGCTACACTGCCTCTTTTTTTTGCATATTCTTCAACAGCTTTTGTATATTTATTGCCAGTTAAAATATCTTCTTCTCCAACATTGCAAACAAAAAATTCAGGTTTTGATGTTAATAATTGCAGCATTTTATATTGTTTTTCTTCATCTTTTGACGGTTTATATTCTCTAGCAGGTTTGCCTTCCTGTAGAATTGGCAGTATTTTTTTGATTAAATCAACCTGTTCTTTTAATTCTTTATCACCATTTTTGGCTTTTTTTTCAAGATTTGGCAATCTTTTTTCAAGACTTTCCAAGTCTGCTAAAATCAATTCTGTTTCAATTAATTCTAAATCCCTAATTGGATCAATAGTATTCTCAACGTGGGTAATATTTTCATCTTCAAAACATCTAACTACGTTAACTATGCAATCAACCTCTCTAATATGTGATAAAAATTGATTTCCTAAACCCTCGCCTTTACTTGCACCCCGCACAAGTCCAGCTATATCACAAAATTCTATTTGAGTTGGAACTATTTGTTTTGATTTTGCTATTTTTGCTAATTTTTCTAATCTTTCATCGTTTACGCAAACCCTGCCAATATTCGGTTCTATAGTGCAAAATGGATAGTTAGCGGCTTCGGCCTTTGCTGTTTGTGTCAAAGCGTTAAATAATGTTGATTTTCCTACATTAGGCAAACCTACTATACCACAAGTTAAAGACATTTCCTTAAATTATTATTTTGTGATAATATATTATCATTTAAAAATTAAAAAAGCAAACTTAAAATACAAAATATATATAAAAATATTAGTATAATTTTTAAATTTTTTAAAAAATGGTATTAAATTTCTTTAATACCATTTAGACAATAAATTATTATTTATTATAATTATCGTTGTCTTAGCTGTTCATTAGCAATTCCTCTTAAAATGTCGTTTGTTTCCTTTTCTTGTCTTTGTTCGTCTCTTATATTAAAATTTCTGTATCTAGCAATTACGTTTCTATCTAAAAAATCAATAATTGAATTTGCAATTCTTTCTTTTTCTTCATCTGGTCTGAAGCAGAAAAAATACGCTGCTCCCGGTAATTCTCTTGTTAAAAGCGATATTTTTTCATCATTTGTTATATTTTCATTATTATGAGTTTTTGATAAAATATTTGCAAAATTTGTCATATCTTTTGCAGATGCTTTTTCAATTTTATTTTGAATTTTATTTTCAAACCTTTTATATTTGATATCATCTATTTTAGCATTTGTGTTATTGATATCTTGAAAATTAGGATCGAAAATAAAACTCTGATCAGGTGTTATGGCATCAGCAATAGAATTTATTATGTTTAATTTTTCATTTTCATTTGCGAAAAAATTTCCTGGAACGTTTAACTGCTCAGATAAGGTATTAATTGTTGTGTCAATATCATTATTTTCCATATAAAAATCGTGTAAAACATCAGCATAAAAATCTCTTCTATTGTGTATTTCTCTTCTAATATCTTTAAACGTTCTAATTTCATCTAACTCTTTTAAATCTCTTCTAGCTATTTCATCTTCTTGAACAACGGCATATGCTATTATACTATTTTCTAGAGATTGTTTATTTATTGATTTTGTAAGTTCTTTTTCTAAATTTGCTAATATAGCAAGTTTTTTATGCTCATTCATTGCATTTTGTTCTCTGTATCTATTTTCAAAAACACCTTTTGCATTCTCAAAATTTCTACATAAGAGATCAATTTTTTCATCAGTATCCATATCTCCCATGTAAAGATCATGCAAGGTATCAATACATTTATGAAAGTTTTTGCCATTTTTTATTTCTTTTTTTAGTTTAATTCTAGAAAGTGTTGCCATTAGATTAGAACCTATTACAAGATTAGCAAAATTTGCTTGTGATGCCTTATCTTCTAAAATTCCAATAATACTTTTTATCCTTTGTCCATTTAATTGATTAAGTCCTGGGATGGCATTTTCCAAATAATTTATATCATAAGAATTACGAACTTCATTATATGATTCTGATAAAATAGAAAGTGCTTTATCGGATGTAATATTCTTAATAGCTTCATTTCCTCTTTCAAGTAAGGCTTTATTCATTAAATAACCCATAATATCATTCATAAAATATCTATCATTTAATGGATAATGTTGTGCCATTATTTCTTCTAATTCTGGTATTTCTTCTGTTATAATTTTTTGTTTCTCTTGGTAAGTTAACATATCATAATCAATTTCATGAGCTTTTGATAAAACATTCATAATATTGTTAATATCTGTTTTTTCAATTATCATTATAGCATTAACTTTCTCACATTTATTTGATTGTTCAGGATTTTGAGTAAGAACTGCCATATGTCTAAAATCCCCTAAATGTCTAAATTCTTCTTTTGCTTTTCCTTGTAAACATTCTATGATATAATCTGTCTTTAAAAGTGGTTCATCATCTAAGCCTAATTTTCTTTTTAAATCTTCAATTCTTCTAGGATTATTTGTATTTTTAGTATAAAAATCATATAAAATGTCTACGGGATTATATCCTTCAAATGTTATATAATTTCCCAATTTGCGTAGTGTTATTTGTTTATACAATTCAGCAGCAACGTTTTGTGTTGCTAAAAATCTGTCTTCTAAAAAAGAAATAAATTCTTTAGCATCATTTTCTGATATTGCTAAATCTCTTAATCCTTCCAATTCTTCTTTCAGTATATTTATTATTGTTTCACCTGAATTTATATTTTCTTCATTCTCGTATACTTTATTAAGAATTGAATTAAGTTTATTACTTCCTATTTTTGATTTATAGAGTTCATCTCTTGCTATATTATTATCCATAAGACATCTAATTTATTAATATATTATAAATATAATTTATAAAATTATATTTTGCAATATTTATTGTTTAAATTTATCAATTTTTTTATTTTTAATTAATATACAAAAATAATAGAAAAAATGGTATTAATTTTCTCTAATAACATTCATATTTTGATAAAAATTATTTATAATATTATGTTTTGCAATATTTATTGTTTTTATCAAATAATTTTGTTATTTTTAATTAATATAAAGAAATAATAAAAAAAATGGTATTAAATTTCTTTAATACCATTTATACTTTAATAAAGTTTATTGTTTATACATTTGGTATGTTGCAGAATTGTCTTGAGTTAGAGATGATTTAATGTTGTATTTTTTTGTCAATTCTTTTATATTATTATCTTTAAACTGTTTTAAATAGATATCTGTAATGTTATCAAATTGTTTTATCATTTCATCTACTTCAATTGTATATTCTAGATTTTTTTTATATTCTTCCAATTCTTTATCAAAATTTGATAAAATATTTTTTGATCTGTTTCTTGTTGTTTGAACTTCTTCTTCGTTTTCTTTACAATTATTAAAACATTGATTAAAAAGTTTTTTTGGCATATCTTTTACCATATAATTATTAGTATTACTTAAATTATATCGTAAAAAATACATATTTGCAAATATATTTGTTTATTTTTTATTTATAGTTATAAATATAATTCTAACAATATTTATTAAAATTGGTATTGCTAGAATTATAAACAATTTTAAAATTTTAAAAATATTTTCTTACTTGATTCCTACTTGATTGGATTTAGTATTATTTTGTTTTCTATCTTTTTCTTGTTTAGTATGAGATCGCTGCGGATTAAATACAATAGTATCGCTTAGATTTGTTGGCATTTCTATTTTATTTAATGCATTAATATTACGTGAAATTGTATTTGTTAACTGAACATATGATGGATTTTTTGTTTTATCCTGTTTATAGTAATCTTTAATTGTTGGCGATCGTTGAGGTGTGTTATCTTGTGTTGCTGATTTAGCTTTTGATTTGTTTTGTATATAGTTGTCATTATATTGTCGTCTTTTATACATTTGTTGTTTCTGCACAGTATTTTTTGCTGTTGACTGATTTTTTTGTTCTTTCTCTAGCGGTGTATTTTGAAGGAATTTTTTAAGTGCATCTTCACGAAGCTTTTTTGCTAATTCTTTCTTGGTTATTCCTGGATTTTCTTTCTTAAATTTATTGATTGTTTTGCTTATTTCTTTATGTATCTTTTCTTGTTGAATCATTTCCTGTATTTCATTAGAATCAAAAGGTTTTCCATTTTCTTCTACTTGTTCTAAACCTCTATAACATCTAGTGAATTTTTCGTTTTCTTCCATAATAGATATGATTTATTTGGATGATAATTTTATATAATGTTATATATTAATTGTCAATATTTTATAAATATTTTTTATTTATTTTTTTTATTAATATGAGATTTTTTATAAAAATACTTACAAATTAAAATTTTTGTTTTATTATTCTCTAGAATTGATAAAATTTTGATATGCTGGAAGAAGTAGAAAAAAAGCAAGGTATTGCGTCAAACCCTAATAATTCTGTGTGGACAAGTGCGTCTGCAGGATCTGGAAAAACTACGGTTCTTACTAAAAGATTGTTAAGAATGTTTCTGTCTGGCGTGCAGCCGTCTAAAATTTTGTGCATTACATTTACAAATACGGGTGCTGCAGAGATGAGGAATAGGATTAATTCTAAACTTGCAGAATGGACGATGCTTGATGACGATAGATTAGAGAAAGAAATAATTGATTTGGAAGAGGGCAGGGCGACAAATATAGAGGAAAAAGTTAAAATTGCTAGAAGCCTATTCGCTAAAATACTTGATTACAGCAATGATTTTAAAATATTGACTATTCATTCATTTTGCCAGCAGATTATAAAGAGATTTCCGTTAGAGGCAAATATAATACCTAATTTTAAAATTGCTGATGAAATTACGTCTATGGAAATACTTTTGCAAGCAAAAGAAGAGTTGCTTAAGGTTGAGGATGAAGATATAAGAGATGCAATAAAGTATGTTTTTACCTATAAAAACGAGGATGATTTTTTGGAAATTCTGAAGCAAATGATAGGGCAAAAGGATAATTTGCTTTATATGAAAAGCAGGTTTTTTACGGTTTCTGGAGTTTTGAATGAAATAAGAAAAATATTCGGCGTAGCTAAATATCAAACGGTTGAAAGCTTGGAAAATGATTATTTAAATAGCATTGATTTTTCAATGCTTGATAATAATTTGCTAGAAGATATAAAAGTTATTGGTGCGAAGAGTGATATAGATTTTGCCAATGCTGTTGAATATTTGAAAAATAATGGTTTTAAGGATAATTTTGAAAAATATTTGTCAATTTTTCTTACTAAAGAGGGGACAGCCAGAAACCGCGTTATAACTAAAAAAGTTAGTGAAAAATATCCTGATCTGTTGAATTTTATTGATGGAGAAGTTCAAAGGGCGTTTAATTTTAATGAAACTAGAAATAATATAATAAATTTTGAATTTACGTCTGCTTTTTTGAAAATAACCTATTGTTTGTTTGATATATATTCAAAAATTAAAAAGGAAAACGGCTATCTTGACTATAGTGATTTAATATTTGAAACGAGCAGGCTGCTTAATGACACAAAATATAGAAATCTAAATGGGGAAAATCCCTATTCAAGTTGGATAAATTATAAGTTGGATGAGGGTATAGACCATCTGCTGATTGATGAGGCACAGGATACAAGTCCAATTCAATGGGATATTGTAAAATCAATAACTGCAGAGTTTTTTGTTGGCTATGGGCAAAAGGGAGATACTAATAGAACTATTTTTGTGGTTGGTGATGAAAAGCAGTCTATATTTAGTTTTCAAGGGGCTGAGCCGGCTAATTTTGATACTATGCTAAAATATTATCAAAGAGTTGTTGAAGATTGTGGCAAAAAGTTTGAAAATATATATTTAGAAACGTCTTTTCGTTCTCTAAAATCTGTTTTGCAGGTGGCGGACGAAGTTTTTTCTGAGCCTTCAAGAAGATGTGCAATTTCGAAGCTGCAGAATACTATAAAACATAACGTTATTAGAAAAGACGGCATTGGAAAGGTTGAAGTATGGCCGTTGATTAATGCTGTGGATGCTGAAGATGATGAGGAGGACGCGAATGATAAAAGGATTGTTGAAGCTAAAGATTGGGATGTAAACTATAGGGAAAAAATTAAAATTACGAATAAACAAAAGTTGGCAGAGACCATTGCAAGCGAAATTGAGTCGTGGTTTAAGAATGGCAAAACAATCTATAGCCGCAGAGACAAATGCGTTAGAAATATCAGATATTCTGACATAATGATTTTAGTTAGAAATAGGGATGAGGATTTTATAAACCATTTGATAAGGCAATTCAATAGAAGAAATATAAGAAGCATGGGAAATGATAAATTCAATCTTGTGGATAATATTATTTCTCAGGATATAATTTCTTTGTGCAAGTTTATTTTGTTTAATGAGGATGATTTAAGCCTTGCAAATATTTTGAAATCTCCGTTTTTGAGTTTGACGGAGGAAGATTTATACTTTTTGTGCGATTATAGGAATACAAATAACTGCAGTCTTTGGAAAGCTATGCAGGAGAATGAAAAATATGTGAAGGAAAAAGAATTTTTGTCTGATCTTATTGAAAAAAATAAAGAATTTTCAATATATCAATTGTTCTTTTATATATTTGAAACTATTGGCATGCGAAAGAAATTTAAAGAAAGGTTTATATATATTGCTGATGATGTTATAAACGAATTTTTAGCCAGTGCAAACAGCTATGAAAAAAACCATAATAATTCAACGCTGTTAAATTTTATTTATTTTATAGAAAATACGAATTTGGAAATAAAAAGAGATATTGATCAGTCAACCAATGAAATAAAAATAATGACAGTGCATTCTTCCAAGGGATTGGAAAGTCCTATAGTGATTTTGCCGGATACAAACCATACAAAGAAAACTATACAAAAGATAAATAAGGTTTTAGAATATAAACAGATTGGAAATGACTATACTATACCGTTATTGCAAAAAGAAAAAACAACATTTATTGAGAATATAAAAGAGGAGATGAAGTTTGAAACTGAAGAAGAATACCTGAGGCTTTTATATGTTGCAATAACAAGGGCGGAAAATGAATTGTATGTTTGCGACTATAAAAAAAGCGGCGAGCCAAAAGAAAATTCATGGTATGAAATATTAAGAAAGGCTGTTGAAAATATTGGTGCAAAGCATAAAAAAACTCAAAATATTGACGGCGATGTAATATATGTTGGAGATGATGATGTTTTTGATACGAATATTGATGGTTGCAAAGTTGAAAGTGAAAAAGCTGTTGGCGATGGTGATATTGATTCAATTATAGAGACTATAAGAATTAATGGAAAAAGCGAAAAAGAAACAAAAATAATAAACCCTTCAACCTATTATTCTGAAAATAATTTTAAAACGCCAATTGACAACACTAAAAATATTGAAAATGGCAAAGTTGTCCATAAACTTTTAGAAATATTGCCGACAGCAAATAAAAATGATTGGAATACTATATTGGATATATATTTAAAGGAAAATGAAGATGCCGAAAAAATTAAGGCTATTGTTTTGAAAGTCTTGAATAATGATGAGTTTAGCTTTTTATTCAATCCTAATTCAAAGGCTGAAGTGCCAATATTCGGCAAACTTAATGGCAACATTATTTCTGGACAAATAGACAGGCTGTCAATAGTCGGCGATGTTGTTTATTTGATTGACTATAAGAATACAAATTCATTGCCAGCAGTTGTTCCGCAAAAATATGTAAAACAGCTTGAGCTATATAAAAAATTGCTTGAAAAAATTTACATAAACAAAAAAATTAAGACATACATTTTATGGACGTCATTTGGAAAAATTGAGGAGGTGAATATAAAATAAAATGCCAAGTTTTGAGATAGAAGACAGTTATGATTTAAAAACAATCGCAGGCATTGATGAAGCGGGCAGGGGTCCTTTATGCGGTCCTGTATTTTCTGCCTGTGCAATAATTTCAAAAGAATTTTGTCCGTCAAATATTGATGATTCAAAGAAAATAACAGAAAAACATAGGGAAAAAATTTTTGATGAAATATTAAATTTAGAAAGAGAGAAAAAATTATTTTTTGGAGTAGGGCAGGCAAGCGTTGAAGAGATTGAGACTATTAATATAAGAAACGCTACAAAACTGTCAATGAAAAGAGCCTACGAGAATTTAATAGACAAATATGACATAAATGTTGATTTAGTTTTAGTAGACGGAAATTTTGTTCCAGATATAGATACAAGAGCTGAATTTATAATAAAGGGCGATGCAAAAAGCATGTCAATCGCAACTGCTTCAATCATTGCAAAAGTTAGCAGGGATAGATTTTTGAGAGAATTGGATTTAAAATATCCGCAATATAATTGGAAAAAGAATAAAGGCTATGGGACTAAGGAACACATGGAAGCAATAAAAAAGTATGGCATGTGTGAATTTCACAGAAAGAGTTTTATACATATTAATGATATAATCTTGTAAAATAAAAGTTAATTTATTATATACTATAAAAAATGAATAAAAATGTTTGATATATATAAAAATGATTTTATAATTTGCTTAACATTAAATAATATAAATTATTAATGATATTATAATATATTTAGCACTATTTTTTATTGCAGTTGTTTAAAAATTATAGACATTAAAATAAAATTATTTAGCATATATTGAAAAATAATAGGAGATACAAAATGGCTGAAACAGAAAAGATTGTTAAGAAGTCAAAAAATGTTTTTGAGAACTTTAATCTAGAAATAGAACCAAAGACAAAAGTTGGACTTGTTGGTTATTCAGGCAGCGGAAAATCAACGCTAATTAATCTTTTAATGAGGTTTTTTGATGTAAAAGATGGAAATGGTGGTATTGAAATTGATGATCAAGATATAAGAGACGTAACCCAGGAGAGTCTTAGAGAAAATATTTCTTACATACCTCAGGATCCAATATTGTTTCACAGAACTATAAGAGAAAACATACTTTATGGAAAACCTAAAGCTACTGAAGAAGAAATGATTGATGCAAGCAAAAAGGCTTGCTGCTATGATTTTATAATGGATTTAGAAAATGGTTTTGATACATTAGTTGGTGAAAGAGGCGTAAAGTTGTCAGGCGGACAAAGACAGAGAATAGCTATTGCAAGAGCTATTCTAAAGAATAGTCCAATACTTATACTTGATGAGGCGACATCTGCACTTGACAGTATAACAGAAAAGGAAATACAGTCAGCCTTGAAAAATCTTATGGAAAATAAAACGGTTATAGCCATAGCCCATAGGCTATCAACTTTAAATAATATGGACAGAATAATAGTGCTTGACAAGGGTAAAATTGTTGAAGATGGAACAAAAGAGGAGTTGCTGGCTATAAATAACGGGTTATTTAAAAAGATGTGGGATATGCAAAAGGACGGCGTTATTGGACATGAATAAACTTGCTTGTAAATAAATTCTATAAAATATATAAATACAAAAATTAAAGAATATTGATATTGACAATATTAATTCTCTGATTATTGTTTCTAATATAGAATTAATTAGAGCTTATGAGATATAAAATAACTATTGAATATGATGGCACAAATTATTCTGGGTGGCAGAAACAAGATGGAAAAATAACGATTCAAGAGACAATTGAAGATGCTATTAAAGTTATGACTCAAGAAAATGTTGAAGTATATGGGAGTGGCAGAACGGATGCTGGTGTTCATGCTTTGGGGCAGGTTGCACATTTTGATTTAAGCAAACATTTTGACCCTTTTAGACTTGCATCCGGCATTAATTTTTATTTGAGAGTCAAATATATGTCAAGAATTGATAATAGTTATGAGCTAAGAAATAAAGATATTCAAGATATTTCAATATTAAACTGTGAAATTGTAGATAAAGACTTTCATGCTAGATTTTCGGCAAAAAAAAGATATTATAGATATAAAATATTAAATAGACGATATCCAACAGCACTTGAAAATAACAGGGTTTGGCGAGTTTATAGAGAATTAAATTTTAATGATATGCATGATAGTTTGAAATTTTTAGTTGGAAAACGTGATTGGAGTAGTTTTAGAGACAGCGAATGTCAGGCAAAAAGTCCAATAAAAACAATAGATAGAGTTAATCTTTATAAAATTGGCGATGAAATAATTTTTGAAATAGAAGCAAAATCTTTCTTGCATCATATGGTTAGAAATATTGTTGGAACTTTGGTTGATGTTGGATTGGGAAAGACAACAGTAAATCAGTTTAAAGAAATAATAGACGCTAAAGATAGAACTAAAGCCGGGCCAACTGCACCACCACAAGGGTTGTATTTTATAAAAACTGACTATTGATTTATTTTTGAAAAATAAAGCAACCTATTCCTTAACGGAATAGGTCGGATTAAGTTTCATTCTTTGTCGTGTGTCTAGACGTATAACGATGAACTACCACTACCTCAAGTTGTATACTATTATTAAAAAAATAAATTTCAAGTATTTTTTTAAATAATTAAATAATTTTTTGATCTATGCAGTAATGTTTTTTGTTATTTTTTGAGCCGATATTGTCCCTTGACATAGTGATAAGAAATGTCTTCACAGAGGATGAATGGAAGATTCTATTCGCGAGGATGTAGAATGTTTAGGTCTCTTCACATGGAGTGAAAATTGAGGTTCACATGGCGGATATTGTGGAGTGCCTCAGAATATAAACCCCCCTTCGTAAGGGAGGTGCTGACGAAGTCAGCGGTGGGTTGATAAAAAAGATAGAGCATGAAGCCCAACCGAAACAAGCTTGAGCTTCGCTTTGCTCACATCGCACTTCGCAAACCAACAGGTTAATAAACGAAGCTTAATAAATTGTTATAATATAGATAATATAAATAAAATTGACTTTTTAAAAGCTATAATTTAAGGTTTAAAAGTAAATTAATTTTGTATGTGTATGAATAAGAAAATATCATTTTTTTTGTTTCTTATAATATTGATAAGTGGATATACTAGCTTAGCTTTAGAGTTAATTGCTATGAGACAGGTTATTCCATATATTGGAAATGATACAATTATTTCTTCTATAATAATTGGTATAGTTTTGGTTTTTTTATCACTTGGCTATTATACAAGCGGAAATGTAAAAATTGGTAAACAAAGTATAAGAAAAAAAATTTTGAATAATTTTGTAATATCTTTAATTTTTATTTTTTTTGGAACTACCTATATATTTATTGATTATTCTTTTTTGCTATTTGGATACATGGGCTTGACTAATAGAATTTTGCAGGCTTTTGCATTTTCTTTATTATTTGTGGCTGCACCGTCGTATTTTCTTGCACAAACTACGCCGTTGATTAGTAATTTTTTTTCAAAAAATTTGTCCGGTGAAATGACTGGAAAAATGCTGATGTATGGAACTTTTGGAAGTTTTGCTGGTTCAATATTTACGACTTTGTGTATAATGCCATTTTTTGGTGTTAGCTATGCCGTTTTATTTAATATTTTTTTGATGGTGGTTGCTATAATTTTGTTATCAAGAAAAAAAAGACTTGATGCTGTTGTAATTTCAATCTTATTTTTGATTGTTGCTTTTTTATTTAATAATAGATTTATGGAAAAAAGTTTGAAAATACTTTCTAATAATGGCTATTCTACAATTAAAGTTATTGATGCTGATGATGGAAAATCAAAGATTATGATGATAAATAATAGTTTTTCGTCAAAAATATCTGATGATAAAAATTTAATGTTTGAATATATAAAATATATAGATAATAATTTTATTTCAACTATTCCGGAAGATAGGAAGTTGAATATATTGATTTTAGGTGCTGGCGGATTTACTTTAGGAAATGATGATACGAGAAATAACTATACTTTTGTGGATATTGATAATTCGTTGTTGGAAGTATCTGAAAAATATTTTTTAAATAAAAAACTTGAGAATAATAAAAAATTTGTTGTTGGAGATGCTAGATCATTTTTAGAAAATACAGAGGATAAATATGATTTAATTGTTTTGGATACCTATTCAAATTATCTTGATATTCCAAGTCATTTGATAACGGCAGAATATTTTAATAGTGTTAAAAATGCTTTGAGTGATAATGGAATTATGGTTGCAAATATAATTTCGGCATCTAATCTTAATGATGCATTTTCTGTAAAACTTGATAATACTTTTAATAGAGTATTTAAAAATTTGAATAGGCAGATTGTAATGTATCCTAATCCTTGGACACCTAGAGAGAGAGATTACACTAATATCATTTATACATATTTTAATGATTCATTTAAAACGGATGAAATTTATACTGATGATAATAGCAGCAGCAATATATTTGATAAGGGGAAATAAATATGCCATTTACAATAGCAATAGTTGGTAGACCGAATGTTGGTAAATCAAGTTTGTTTAATAAACTTGTTGGAAGAAAAGTAGCAATAGTTAATGATTTTGCTGGTGTTACAAGAGATAGAAAAATAGAGAAAGGCCATCTTGGACCTATGGAGTTTGATGTGGTTGATACGGCTGGTTTAGAGTATGATTTATCTGAAGAACAGCTTGAAAGCAGAATGGTTAAACAGACGGAAATAGCCGTGTTTAATGCGGATTTATGCTTGTTTATGGTTGACGGTAAAAATGGTATTCAAGCTGCTGATAAATATTTTGCAAAATGGTTGAGAGAGAAGGAAATACCTACAATTTTAGTGGCTAATAAGTGTGATTCTTTGAAAAGCGAGGGTTATGTTTTTGATGGGGAATTTTATAAGCTAGGTTTTGGTGAGCCAATTCCTATATCAGCTGAACATAATAATGGATTTAATTTGCTTTATGATGCAATTGAGCCGTTTTATGACAAATATCAAGAAAAATATAAAACTGTTGATGGTATTGAAGAAAAAGTTGATATTGATACTGATGATGAAAAAAGTAAAAGTAAAAAAAATAATGATGATTTAGAGGATAGAGAAATAACTATAGCAATAGTTGGCAGACCAAATGCTGGAAAGTCAACGTTGATTAATACTTTGCTTAAGGATGAGAGGGTTTTGACTGGTCCTGAAGCTGGAATTACTAGAGATGCTATTGCTATTAAATGGAAATATAAAGGTAAAGATATAAAGCTGATTGATACTGCTGGCATAAGAAAAAAACATAATATTGATACGGATTTAGAAAAATTTGCGGTTGAGGATAGTTTTAGGGCTGTCAGGTTTGCACAAATAGTTGTTATGATGGTAGATTCAACAAGTCCATTTGATACCCAAGATTTAGCAATTGCGAATATGATAGCAAATGAGGGCAGGGGGATTGTATTTGCTTTGAATAAATGGGATACCGTTTCAGAGAAGGACAAACATAAATTTATGAATAATTCAATTGCTTTAATAGAGCAAAAAGTGCCACAGGTTAAAGGTTGTCCGATTGTGCCTATTTCTGCTTTATATAGTAAAAATATAGATAAATTAGTTGATGCCTGTCTCGCGGTTTATGAAGAATGGAATTCCTATATAAAGACTTCTGAATTAAATAATTGGTTGAGAGATGTTGAAAAAGAGCATACTCCGCCATTGTTTAGAGGAAAAACTGTTAGGTTAAAATATATTACTCAGGCAAAAAAACGTCCACCAACATTTGTATTGTTTACAAATAGTCCAGAAAAGTTGGAAAAAACTTCCTATTCAAAATTTTTAGTGAATAAGCTAAGGGATGATTTTAATCTTAAGAATACAATAGTTAGATTGATTTTGAGAAAGGCTGAGAATCCTTATGATAACAACAAATAATGAATATATTTTAGATTTTAGATTAGAATTATTATATTAAAAAAAAGACTAAAGCACTTTTTACAATATAAATAATAACAGTAAAAAAATTAAAAAATCTGATATTTTTCAAACAATTTTTATTTTTTTACTGCTATAGTTGTAATAATTTTTACATCTTATCCGCTATCTCATCAGCTACTTCAAAATTACTGTATACATTTTGAACATCATCGTTGTCATCAAGCATATCAATAAGTTTTTGTATTTTTTGTGCTTTTTCTAGATCATCAATAACAACCGGATCTTTTGCAAGCCATGTTAAACTAGCTTCTTTAGGTTCACCAAATTTTGCAGTTAATGCATCTTTTACTTTGATAAAATCTTCAATTGAAGTTGTGATTTCATGCCAATCATCTGTTGTTTCAACGTTTTCAGCACCTGCGTCAATTGCAGCTTCTAGCATTTCATCTTCTTTTGCAACATTTCCTTCGTATCCTATTAGACCAACTTTGTTGAACATAAAACCTACACTACCTGTCTCTCCCATGTTTCCACCATATTTTGTAAATGTAGATCTAATGCTTGCAGCTGTTCTGTTTTTGTTATCTGTCAAAGCTTCAACAATAATAGCAATACCATTAGGACCGTATCCTTCATATCTCATCTCGTCCCAATTTTCACCAGCTGCACTAGAACTAGCTTTTTTAATGGCAGATTCTATATTTTGTTTAGGCATACTAGCTTTTTTAGCTGCATCTACGGCCATCCTTAATCTAGGGTTAAAATCTGGATTAGGATCACCTAATTTTGCTGCTACAGTTATTTCTTTTAATAATTTTGTAAAATTCTTGGCTCTCTTTGCATCTGTAATTGCCTTTTGATGCTTTGTTGTAGCCCACTTTGAATGTCCTGACATATATATTATAAAATTAATTATTAAACATTATCATAACAATAGATTATTATATTATTTTTAAATTGCAATTTAAAAATAGAATTTTCAACTTTTGCATATTTGTATCTCAACTTTTAATTATGAGAATTTTTTGCTAATATTGTTTTTATAGATTTTAATTAATTCTTGAAAAATAAAAAAATAAATTATAACTTAAAGTTGTATTAATAAATATATTATCCATGAAAAATCTTAAAATTAATGTAATATCAATTATATCAAGTATTTTTATATTATCTTCAATTATGGAAGCAAAAGCTTGCACAAAGTTTGTATATACCGGAAATGAAGATATTGTATTAACTGGCAGAACAGCAGATTGGGCCGGCAAACTTGATACAAATCTTTGGTTATTTCCTCGTGGAATAGAAAGGAACGGTTTGGCCGGTAAAAAATCTGTAAAATGGACATCAAAATATGGAAGTATTGCTGCGAGTGTCCATAATATGATGACAATTGATGGTGTAAATGAAAAGGGTTTAACAATGGCAATATTAAGATTAAAAGAATCCGAATTTATACCTCAAAAAGAAGCTGGCAATAGAAAAGCGTTAGGCATTTCTCTATGGGGACAATATTTTTTAGATAATTTTGCAACAGTTGAAGAAGCAGTAGAAGCAATGAAAGAAGACAAAATATATGTTGTTCCATTAACAGTAGCCGACGGAGAAAGCTCCGGAATGCATTTAGCTATTTCAGACTCAAAAGGTGATTTTGCAGTATTTGAATATACCGGAAAAAAATTACATATATATCACAACAAAAATTTTAAAGTTGCAACAAATTCTCCAAAATATTTAGATCAAATGGCTATAGATAACTATTGGAACAGTATAAATGGTAAGAATTTTTTACCAGGCACAAGCAAATCATCAGATAGGTTTGTCAGAGCTTTCTACTATCTAAACAAACTTCCAAAAACCTCAAATATTGATTTAGCTACAACCTACGTTCTATCATTAATAAGAAACGTATCATCACCTTTGGGCATTGAAAATGGTATACCTAATCAAGAAGAATCCGCAACTTTATGGAGAACAATAACAAATCATAAAGATATGACATATTTCTTTGAGTCGGCCTATAAAAGCTACGGTTTTACAGTTGATTTAACAAAAGTTAATTTTGATAAAGATCAGAAAATACAGGTTATAGATATGGAAGACGGAAAATATTACTTCGGTGATGCTACAAACAAATTTACAGAAGCAAAATCATTTAATTTTTTTCCATCAGACGGTAAAATTGTAGAAGTAAAATAAATATAAATATAACAAAAATAATGGAGAAATAAACTCCATTATTTT
>CALXSB010000057.1 GCA_944391005.1 uncultured Rickettsiales bacterium
AGAGTTTAATGAATTTAATAATCTAAAAAAAGAAATGCACAATGCTATAGATAAAAATTTTGCAACTCCGTTTTATCTAGAACATGGTGTATTTGGCCAGAGTGTCAAACACGCACACATGCATGCCATTCCATCAAGCGGCGAGGGATATTCAAACATAAATATTATTAACGAATTAGTTTTGCCTGCCATACAGAAATTAAAAATGCCCTATGTAAAAATGAATGATTTTTCGGATTTGCAAAAAATCTACAAAGAAGACGGACAATATCTTTATTTTGAACAGGGCGATGATAAATATATATTAAGAACATTAGGGTTTGACAAAGGAAAAATCAGAAATGATGTCATATATAGAGCTTTTTTTACATACAAAAAGGGACTTAATGGAGTTAATAGTTTAAAAGAAATGTCTGAGAGTGATATATTGAATGATAATAAAAAAAGAATATTGACAAAAAAGAAGCTTAATTTTGCATCCTAATAAGAAAATTAATAAATAATAGGATTTAATATGCCCAATATAGAAATAGAATATAAATTTAAAATAGATGATAAAGAAAATATAATAGATACATTAAATAGAATAGCAGAAAAGAGCTATGATAGAGAATATCAATCTAATATAATGTATGATAATAAAGATAATTTAATGCAAAAGACAAATGGAAGAATTAGATTAAGATATTTAGGAGATGATGGCAGAAAAGTTTTAACCTATAAAAAACCACTTGAAAGTATAAATGGTGCAAAAAGAGAAATAGAATATGAAATTAATTTTAATGATAATGAAGAACAAATAGAGAATATATTAAATGCAATGGAATTTCATATAACAACAAGCTATGAAAGATACAGGACAGAATGGAGATTAAACAATACTCATATTACACTTGACGAATACCCATTTGCTAATTTTATTGAAATTGAAGGTGAGCAAAAGAACATAGAGGAAGTAGCTAAAATTCTAAATCTTAGCTTTAATAATGCACTTGATAAACCTGCTGATACATTATTTCAAGAGTGGAGAAAGGAACATAACTTGCCGTTTAAAGGACAGATGAGATTTGAGGATTATGATAAATAATGAAATACATATATTCCATTAATATTGTGATAAGACAAACATAAATATTCTAAAAGTATTAAATTAAGAAAAAACTTGCAATTAAAAAATTTTTTTGTATACTATGTTTGCAAATGATTAATTTATTTGTATAAATTAATTGACTAAAACAAATGGTAGTGGACAGCTTGCGGTATCAAGGAAGGTTTGATATTTTGACGAGTGGTTTTTGTTTTTCATATTTAGCTTATATTATTTAGAATTTTGTCAAAGTGGCAAGTTCTTTTTTAGAAATGTGTTAACAAAAGGAAAATATATTATGGCTTTAGATGGAACTTCTTCTTATGGATTATTAAGCCTATCAAATCAAACGCTTGACTTGGCGGATTTTGATGCGGTTAAAATATCTATTGCTAGTCCAGAGAAAATAAGATCTTGGTCCTATGGTGAGGTTACAAAACCTGAGACTGTTAATTATAGAACATTTAAACCTGAAAGGGATGGCTTGTTCTGTGCTAGAATATTTGGACCTACTAAAGATTATGAATGTCTCTGTGGAAAATATAAGAGAATTAAGTATAAGGGTATAATCTGTGAGAAGTGCGGTGTTGAGGTTACTAGCTCAAAGGTTAGAAGAGAAAGAATGGGACATATTGAATTGGCAACGCCTGTTTCTCATATTTGGTTTTTAAAGTCTTTGCCTTCTAAGATTAGTGTTATTTTGGATTTAACCCCAAAAGCAGTTGAAAAGGTTATTTATTTTGATAATTATATTGTTACAGACTCTAAGATGACAGAATTGGAGGATGGACAGGTTTTAACTGAAACTGAGTATGAGGAAGCACAGAATAAATATGGTGTGGATTCATTTACTGCTATGATGGGTGCGGAAGGTATTAGAAAACTTCTTGAAAAGATTGATTTAGAAAAATTAAAGAAAAAATTAATAAAAGAATTAAAAGAAAGCAGATCTGAAATTAAAAAGTCAAAAGCTTTGAAGAGATTAAAAATTGTTAATTCTTTTATAGAGTCTGGCAATAGACCTGAATGGATGATTTTAACAGTTTTACCTGTTATTCCGCCTGATCTTAGACCATTGGTTATGTTGGATGGCGGGCAATTTGCTACATCGGATTTAAACGAACTTTATAGAAGGGTTATTAATAGAAATAATAGATTGAAAAGATTGATTGAACTTGATGCGCCTGAAATCATTATTAGAAATGAAAAGAGAATGCTTCAAGAATCAGTTGATGCTTTGTTGGATAATGGCAAGAGCGGAAATATTGTAAAGGCTGCCAACAAGAGACCTTTCAAGTCGTTGAGTGATATGTTGAAAGGTAAACAAGGAAGATTTAGACAAAACTTGTTAGGTAAAAGGGTTGACTATTCGGGAAGATCTGTTATTGTGGTTGGTCCTGAATTAAAATTGCAGCAGTGTGGTTTGCCTAAAAAAATGGCTATTGAGTTGTTTAAACCATTTATATTCTCTAAACTTGAATTATATGGAATGTCAAGTTCTATAAAAAATTCAAAAAGAATGGTTGAGGCTGAATTGCCAGAAGTTTGGGATATTTTGGATGAAGTCATTAAGGAACATCCGGTATTGTTAAATAGAGCACCTACATTGCATAGATTGTCAATTCAAGCGTTTGAGCCTGTATTGATTGAAGGTAATGCTATTCAATTGCATCCATTGGTTTGTAAAGCTTTCAATGCTGACTTTGATGGTGATCAGATGGCTGTTCATATTCCGTTGTCAATTGAAGCACAGATTGAATCTCGTGTTTTAATGATGTCAACAAATAATATTTTATCTCCACAGAACGGTAAGCCAATTATTGGACCTGATGAAGATATGATGTTTGGTTTATACTATGTTACAACAAACTCTGATAGATTTAAAGATAATCCTGTTCCTATATCTGGTATAGAGGAAATGGAATATGCTTTATTTGAAAAGAGAATAACTAACCATGATTGGATTTTATATAGATTTAATTTATTAAAGGATGATGGCACTCACGAATTAAAGAGAGTTTTAACAACTCCTGGAAGAGTTAGAATATTTGAAATTTTACCTCCTTCCTGTAGAAAAGAAGAAGTTTTGCCTTTGTTTAACAAAACTTTATTCAAGAAAGATATGAGAAAACTTCTTGATTATGTATATAGAAATTCTACTCAAAAGGATACTTGTATCTTTGGTGATAAAATGATGGAGATTGGTTTTAAAGAATCTTGCAAGTCTGGTATTTCTGTTGGTAAGGATGATATGATTATTCCTGATACTAAGGATGCTAAAATTGCGGAAGCTAAGAAACATGTGGCAGAGATTGAAAGACAATATAATGAAGGTTTGATTACAAATGGTGAAAGATATAACAAAATAATTGATGAATGGTCTAAATGTTCTGATAGCTTGAAAAAAGATATGATTAAGGAAATTTCAAAAGAGACAGAACCAACTAAGAGAAATTCATTATATATGATGGTTGAATCTGGAGCTAGAGGTTCAGAATCTCAATTGCAACAATTGGGTGCTATGAGAGGTTTGATGACAAAGGCGTCCGGTGGTATTATTGAAACTCCTATTTTATCAAACTTTAAGGAAGGTTTAAATATTCTTGAATACTTTATTTCTGCTAACATGGGTAGAAAAGGTTTGGTGGATACAGCTTTAAGAACTGCTAACGCCGGTTATTTGACTAGAAGATTGGTAGATGTTGCACAAGATTGTATTATTACAGAACATGATTGTGGAACTTCAAACGGCATTAGAATTGAAGCTAAGATTGAAAATGGCAAGGTTGTATCTCCATTGTCAGAAAGAGCACTAGGTAGAGTTTTATCAGAAGACGTTATTGATTTAAACACTAATAAAGTTTTGATTGAAAAAGATACTTTGATTGATGAAAAGCTATCTAAACTTATAGAAGAAAAAGGTATTAAGTTTGTTAAGGTTAGATCTCCATTGACTTGTGAAGCTAAAAATGGCGTATGTGCTAAATGTTATGGTAGAGACTTGACAACTGGTATATTGGTATCTGTTGGTGAGGCTGTCGGTGTTATAGCTGCACAAGCTGTTGGTGAACCAGGCACACAATTGACAATGAATACAAAACATGCTGCATCAGTTAGCGGCGTAGCAGCTGAATCTTCAATATCAGCACCTGAAGATGGAAAAGTTATGATTAAAAATTATAACACTTTAGTTGATAGAAATGGTGATAATATTGTTCTTTCAAGAAATTATGTATTCACAATATTAAATGATAAAAATAATGTTTTAGCCACATTTAATGTTCCTTATGGTGCTAGAGTTTTCCACAAAGATGGCGATACTATAAAGAAAGGAGATTTAATTGCAGAATGGGATCCATATAACATTCCTATTATTGCTACAAAATCTGGAACGGTTGAATACAAAGACTTATTTGACAATATTTCATTGAAAGAAAGAATTGATGAAGATACATCTATTTCAACTAAAACTGTCATTGATTGGAAGCATCAAAATAATAAGGCTAAATTAAAACCATCAATTGTTGTTTCAAATGGAAAAGATTCTAATGAATACGAATTAACAATTGGAGTTGTTTTAAATGTTAATAATGGTGATGAAGTTCAAGCTGGTGATATTTTAGCTAGAATACCTAGAGAATCTTCTAGAAATAAAGATATTACAGGCGGTTTGCCTAGAGTTGCTGAATTATTTGAAGCTAGAAAACCAAAGAATTATTCAATTATGGCTGAAATTGACGGAACAGTTAAACTTGACAATGACTATAAAGTTAAAAGAAGAATTACAATTGTTCCTGATGACAAGACTCAAGAACCAGTTGAATACATTATTCCAAAAGGAAAATATTTATTCGTTAATGATGGCGACAAGGTTAAGAAAGCAGATATTTTAATTGACGGAAACCCTGTTCCTCATGATATTTTGAGAATCTTAGGTATTGAAAAATTTGCTGAATACATGACTAAAGAAATTCAAAAAGTTTACGAAATGCAGGGTATTAACATTTCCGATAAACATATTGAAGTTATTTTAAGCATGATGTTAAAGAAAGTTGAGGTTGTAGATGCAGGAGAAACTTCTTTAATAGTTGGTGAACATTTAGATAAAGATGATTTAGAGGAAATCAATAGAAAGGCTGAAGCAGAAGGTTTAGCCCCTGCAAAAGTTGAAGCCGTTTTATTAGGTTTAACTAGAGCTTCATTACAAACTAAATCATTTATTTCTGCTGCTTCTTTCCAAGAAACAACTAGAGTTTTGACAGATTCTGCTGTTCAAGGAAGAATTGATAGATTAAGAGGTCTAAAAGAAAATATTATTTTAGGAAGATTAATTCCTGCGGGAACAGGCTTGGTTGTTGAGAAAATGAAAAAAGAAGCAAATAAAGAAATAAAAGAGGAAGAAGAGAAAGAAGAAAATATCGAAGCTTAATTTTGCTTTTAATAATTCAATTAAACCCACTATTTAATGTAGATAGTGGGTTTTATATTTGTGATATAATATGTCATCCTAGCCATGGATTATGAAATATCTAATTATACTAATGGAATATTATATATTATAAGTAGAATTTGTAGATTCATTTTGTGCTTATAAATTCAACTGAATTGCCATTTGAAGCTATGCCGTATAGTCTGCTATTTAATGAAAATGGAATACTATAAAATGAAAATTTTGTTATTACGGAATTTTCAAGCTCGCCAGTTTTTGGGTTTATTATTTTATATTCTCCAATATTATTAAATGCAAATATTTTATTATTTATCATAGCTAGACTTTTGTAGAAGATTAAATCTTTCTTTTTTTCTTTGTTTTTAAATATGTCAAACTCTTTAAACCAATTAATTTTTCCATCATATGCATTTATTGAAACTAATATATTGTCGGTTGTAATTAGATATATTGTGCTGTTGTTTACTAATAGGTTGGTTAAGGATGGTAAATTTTGTTTCCATAAAACTCTCATTGTATTAAGATCTATTCCTGTTGTAATACCATTATTGGCTGTTGCTATTAAAATATTATCAACTACTACCGGAGTGCTATCAATATCGGTTAATTCAAAATTAGAATATATCATATATTTACCAGTAATATTCATGTTAAAAATGTTTTCACCAGTATTTTTATTTAAAATAAACAATTCTCCTGAAGAATATGAAGCTATTACATAATCATTATATATTACAGGGTTTGCAGAACCAAGAATTGCTGAATCTTTTGGATTTCCATAGCTAATCCATTTTATTCTTCCATCTGCAGTATCAAGTGCATATAGCTTATTATCATTAGTAATTACATATATTGTTGTATTTTCTATTACTGGAGTTGATATTGGTATAGTATTAAGCTTTTTTCTCCATAATATATTTCCATCTTTTGATACGGCAATTATTTCATTAAGTCTTGTTGTTAAATATATTATGTCATTATAAAATGATATTTTTCCACCATAATAATTTACGAAATTAGTTCTTTCAATAACTCTTACTTTCCATATATTCTTATTTAAATTGTCAAGACTTCTTGCAATTAAATTTCCTCTTGTATCAAGAAAATATGCTATATTGTCAACTATAATTGGGCTTGAAAAAAAATAATTTTTTACTCCAAACTTTTTGCCAGATATTTTATTTTCAACAAAATTTAAATTATTAACATTGTAATTTTTTATTGTTTTGTTTAATATTGATCCATCACCGTAATAATTAGAAAATGTATCTAGGTTTGAAAGTGTAATATTTTCTTTATTGCCATTTACTTGAATCGCGGAATTATTTAAAAATATATCTTTTCTTACACCTAATATTGGTTTTTTCTTATCGCATGAAGCAATAAGCATAACTAAAATAATCGTATATAATATTTTTTTTTTCATATAAAAAAGTTAAATGGAGTATATTTTAAGAATAAACAATAAAAATTTAATATCAATAAAAATATAATATCAATGATATAAAAGATATAATCAATGCCGGACCAAATGGAAAATACTCATTTTTTTTAAATTTTTTCCATAACAATCCAGATATTACGCCAATAATTCCAGATAAAAATAGAAATTGTGGCAAATAGTTTATGCCCAATAAAAGTCCGGATATTGTTATGAATTTAATATCTGCATAGCCTATTGATTCTTTTTTCTTTATTATTTTTACAATATATCCAGCAATAAATATTGTTGCAAAATATAATATAGACGAAATTACTGAGTAAATTAAATTAAATTGATTATAGGTTATAAATAATATAACTAATATTAGTAGTGTTAATTGGCAAGAATCCATTATAACATAATGTTCTAAATCAGTTATTATCATTATCATGCATACAACAATAATCAAATCAAAAATAATTGTGTTATATGTAAAGCCAAACTTTAGATAAGAAAGCAAGAACATTATTGAAGTAATTAATTCTGTTAATGGATATCTGATTGATATTTTAGTTTTACAATTTGAACATTTTCCACCTTGAAAAATCCATGAAAATATTGGTATAAGTGAGAAAATACCTATAGATTTTTTACAGTTAGGGCAATAGGATGGTTTAAATACTATATCTTCATTTAAAGGTAATCTATAGCTTGCCATAGTAATAAAACTGCCAAAACACGCACCAAAGATTAAAGAAAATATTATTAATATTGTATCCATATTCATATTAAAAAGTATTGTTTAACATTGAAAAAATTAATGATATTGTAATGCCGAGTCCAGCAGATATTAGATCATTTACAATAATTTCCCTAGCATTTCTGTATCTTTCAATTAAACTAATTTCTGTAGTATTTTCATATTTTGCCATACTTAACTCTCTACCTGCCAGGACGCCTATAAATACCCATGTTGTTGCCATGGGAATAGTATTAAATCTAGACATTACTATAATGACAGAAGCAAAGCATAAGTTAATCATAGTTGTTGAACGCGTATTATTCATATCAGATTTTTTGCTAACTATTTCTTGAATTGGACCGCCTCTGTTATAAAATATAAATCCTATCATAGTTATTCCTAGAAAAATAAATAAAAGCAATTCATATTCATCAACAACTCTTGGAATATATACAACTATATTAACAGTATTTTGCGTCAACCATACCATCCACAAAAAGCCAGTAGATGCCCATTGAAAGAATTTCCATCTCTTTCTTTTTGCGTCCGCATCTTTTGTTGTTAAAACTTTGTCAAAATATTTTGATAAAACATTCCATAAAATAAAACTAAATATAAATCCAATTACATAACCAGTAAACGTTTTTATTAGCATCAGTGCAACCATATTTTGAGATGAAAATACGGATAATATAATAAATGTTGTGCTTGCCGGTATTTTATTATATGTTAATAGCATTAATAATATTGGTGCAATCAAATGCATTATATTAAAATTCGGTTCATATGGTATTCCCCTTAATCTTCCAAAGTCTAATGACCCATTTGATATAAACCATTCTAACAGAATTATAAATATAAACAAAACGCTAATATATATCCATAATTTCCACCAACGCACCTTAGGATTAGATGATAAAAATGTCCCTAATGTTTGAATTGAATCATTCGCCATCGTGCTAAACATAGCTAAAAATAAACAGATCCATTTTAATTTTGACAAAGAAGGTGCCAAAATTACCACCAATGCAAGAATTATTGTTAAAAATACAATATTAGCAGTTGATAAAAATTTTATCTTTTTATTTCTTATAAGTGGAACAACAAATTTTCTAAAAAAACTCATATTAATAAATATTTATAAAACATTATCATGATCATAATATTGTATAAATTTTTTTAATCAAGTTATTTTAAGAATGATAAATTGTTTAATATAAATTTTCCATTTGTTGTTTATCTTTTTAAAAACTATAAAACCATTTTTGATTCCCTATTCAACTTTTGATTTTTTTCACCTCCATGTATTTGGTTTTCCGAATTTACTTCCTGCATAAATTTCGCTTCCATCCTCCATTATTAACGGATAATCCATAGATGTAGAATAACTGCCTTTATAATCTAAATCTCTTAAATAATATTTTCCTCTATAATCTTTAAATTGTCTTCCCCAAACACCCTATCACACAATAATTTTAAATTAGCTTGTTCACTATCATCTATACTTATAAAGATTACACCATCATCTTTTAATAGTTCCCTTGCTGCTATTAGTCTTTTATACATAAAGTTAAGCCATTTAGAATGTCTATAGCTGTCTTCTTTATTTACAAAGCTATCATTATATATAAAATCTTTATTTCCTGTATTATAGGGCGGATCAATATAGTTTCTAGTTTTTATAATAAATTTTGATTATTTTAAGGTTTGTTTAATATTATATGGTTTTGAGTAAAATTGGTTTTTAAAATTTTTTATTATTTTTTGTATAAATAAATAATTATTGCAATTAAAAATATGTGTTGTAATGTTTAATACAATTAAAAATATCTATGATATGATGAAAAATAATCGTTATAAATTGTTTTTATTGTTGATACTATTAAATAGTAAAGAAGTTTTGGCAAATAGTTATGTGGTTTCATCATATAATGAACTTATGAATTTAAATTTATCTTCCGGTGATACGGTTGTGGTTAATGGAATGATAACTCTGGAAAATAATATTGATAATAAATTTGATGGATTGGATTTAAATTTTGTAGGTGCTAATGAGAATAGCGGGTTTAATGGAGATAATAAATATTATGGGTTTGTTTTTAATCAACCAAGCACGATTACATTTAAAAATTTTATTTTTGAAGATTTTGCCAATTCAACAAATTTCGGTGGTGTTGTTGGTTATGATGGTATTAATGATAATCTGCATTTATTCTCAACCTACGGTGATAGATTGATTTTTAGAAATAATGCTGGAGATTCAAACGGCGTTTTATATTCGCTTGGTGGTAATCTTCAAATACAATCTAATAATTATGGAAATATAACTTTTGAAAATAATTCTTCATTGTATGCTGGAGGTGCGATTTCATTAGAAAGATATGCAAATTTGCAAATTGAAACAAACTCAAACGGGCAGGTAAATTTTATAGGAAATAGAAAAACTTTTGATAGCTCTTCTTCTGGTAGTTTGTTTAATGCTGGTGGTGGTGCTATTATTAATCAACAGTCAAGTTTAAATATTATGGCCAACTCTGGCAGTATTAATTTTATAAATAATTATGCGGTAAGTGGGCAGGGTGGTGCAATTTATAATTTTAGTGGAACTGCATTTAATATTACTGCGAATGGCGGCGCTGTTAATTTTTTAAATAATACAGCAGAAATTAATGGCGGTGCTATTTTTAATAATGATGGAAATTTTGATATTATTGCTAATTCTGGGTCTGTTAATTTCTATGGAAATAAGGCTAATGAAGGCGGCGGTGCAATTTATTTATATGATAATACTGGCTATAATACAAATACTGAAGTTAATATAATATCAAATGGCGGTTCTGTTAATTTTTTAAATAATACGGCTGGAACTTTTGGGGGTGCTATTAATATCAATGAGGCTGGCAGCACAATAAATTTAACGGCAAATGGCGGAAATATTACTTTTAGTAATAATACTGACTCAAATGGCTATAATGCGATTTATATTACTGGAAGCTCTAGTGAAAATACAACAATAAATGCAAATGCTTCCTATGGCAGTTCTATAACATTTAATGATTCTATAACTGGTTCTACAAATAATGTTCAAAACCAAGTATTAAACATTAACAATAATTTTTCAAATGGTGAAATAAATATAAACGATAGTTTGTCAAATCTTGTAATAAATATATATAATGGAACTATAAATATTGGCGAATATAACGGAAGATATGGAAATTTTGATAGCAGCAATACTTTGAATCTTTATGGCGGCAATATAAATTTATTTAATAGCCACACTGATAACTTAATTTTAACAACATTGGATGGTAATGTTAATGTTGGTTTGGAAATAGATATGAGCAATTTAAATAATAGTGATACAATTTCAAAAGCAACTAATTTCAATTATATTTCTGGCGGAATTAATATTTCAAAAATTAAGTTGATAAATGAAATACAAAACAATTTAACTTTACATATGGACCAAGCTACAAATATTTATGAATTTATAAGTTTTAATAATTTAGAAATTGAGAGTAATATTTTTGACTATGAGGTTAGCTATAATGAAGAAACTAATGATTTAAATTTTGTTTTGCTTAGAAATATTATAGGCAATGATGCAAAAATATATAACCAAGAAATTTTAAATGTTCCTATCTCTACTTTTGCTGGAAGCTATTTGTCTCAATTAAATGTTTATGACCAAGTTTTAAACTCTGATTTTAATAATTCTAATAGATGGAGATTTTATTTTAAACCGTTTTTTGCTAGTGAGGATATTGATTTAAAATATAATTTAGATACTAGGACAAAAAGCTATGGTGGAATTGTTGGGTTTGACAGTAGCACGTTTGATTTAAATTCTGTATACGATTTTAAAGGAACGTTTGGTTTTTATACTGGCTATGTTGGCTCTCATTCAAAGTATAAAAATGTGAAAGTTAATCAAGATGGTGCATTGATAGGTTTAAAATTAGACACATTATTTGGAAAGAAACTATTTGCAACTCTTGCTACAAATGCTATTTTCTTTGATAATGAAGCGAAATATGAAAATGTGGAAAATAACTTTGACAGCTATTTAATAAGCTTTGCATTCAAGACTGGCTATAATTTTGACTATAATGTTTTTGATGACTCAATACTGACGATACAGCCGTCTTTAAATTTATTCTATTCTTTAATTCATAACAATGGATATACTACACAGAACAATGCGTTTATAAAAACAAATAATATGATAGATATTTTTACATTATCCCCTGAAATTAAGATTAAATTATCACTTTTTGATAATACATTTATCCCTTATTTAAATATAGCTGGAGTATTTAATATGAATAATTCAACGAATTTTATGGTTGATTCATTTAAATTAATAGATTTTATGCTAAAAAATTATGCTGAATATAGCATTGGTTTTGATAAAACATTTAGAAATGAAGAGATAAAATTGTTCTCTAATATTGGTTATAGAAGTGGCGGCAGGGATGGTTTTAACCTAAATATTGGCATTAATCTCGCGTTTTAATTTTTTTATACAATTGATTGTTTTTATAAATATATTTTTTCCAGTCTAACCGTTTTTATAATATTCTTTAATAGATTGATATTATTGATATAATTCATCTTTATATTTGAATTCTTTTATTTGCAAATAATCATTTACATTCTTAAATTTTATATCGGGATTTGTTATTTCAACTGTTGAATATAAATCATAATAGCCATTAGTTTTTTTAGTTGATATGCATAGATCAAAATTTGTTTCTATGCCGATATATTTATATACGCCATTTTCATTTTTATATATTAAAATTACACATTCATTATAGCCATAAATAACATAATTGCAAACTTTTGCTATTATTTCATTTTTGCCGTCGTCATTTAAATCATAGTGAGCGATTCCAATTCTATTTTTTTCTGAAAATTCGTTTAATTCCTCTAATTCTATTATTTTTATTCTATCTTTTTGATATTTTTCATCTTCAAAATCAAATTCTACTGTTTTACAATTATTGCCTGTTTGATTTTGAGTAAAATTGTAAATGTTTTTGCTTTTATATTTATTTTCCGCAAAACAATTAAATGAGAATAATAAAAATATTATGAATAATAGTTTTTTCATTGTATGAATATAATTCGCTTATTTAATAATTTCAACTTCGCACTTGTTTACTATAATATCAGGTTGTAAATCTGAATCTTCTGATATAATTTCTAACATTTTTTTGTTTTTTTCTGTTTGAATGTAGTTTCTTGAATCTCCCATTTCGTCATCAATAAATATATATTTTGAATTGTCTTTTATGGGAATGCAAGAATGGTAATCAAATCTGCAAGCTATTAATCTATCTTTATATTTTATTATATCCATCACTTCCCTTTCTTCGTACATATAATAATATATGTGTTCCAATTCATTGTATAGGCTGTTGTAGTTTGAATAGAATATTGCTATTTTACAATAATTATTGGATATATCAGTCTCGTTCTTTTTAAAATCATCTTTATCACTTAATAGCATAAAGTTTTTTATCTTTCCATTTTTAACATTAATCTTAATTTTAGATCTATTTTCTGTAGTTAATTTATATTCGCCGTCTGGAAATTTTTTTGGGTCGTCAGTGCCTCCCATATCGCCTTCAAAATTTAAAAAAATATCATTATTAAAAATTCTAAAATCCCAGCTCCAAAAGTAATCCAATCTATATACTTCTCTTTTGAAATTGCCTTTTAATAAATAATTTTCAAATTTTATTTCATCATTTGCAAAACAATTAAATGAGAATAGGAAAAATATTATGAGTAATAGTTTTTTCATTGTATGAATAAAAATAAATATTTATTTTATATTTTAAGATATAGTTTGATTTTTATTTTGTCAATTTATTTTTTTAATTTTGATAACTTTTAGTTTGTGTGTTATTATTCGTTGAGGTTTTAATTAAAGTAAAAGAAATGCTATTGATGTATAAATTAAAATCATCAATTTATTATTTCCTCTTTATTTCTTGAAAATTTAAATTAAATTTACTAACCTTTAGATTGATTGAATATTAAAAAATAAATGTATGTCCACAGATTTAAGTAGAATTAGAAATTTTGCAATTATTGCCCATATAGACCACGGAAAGTCAACCCTTGCCGATAGACTGATTGAATATTGTGGAGGTGTTGAAAAAAGAGAGATGGAGGATAGAATACTTGACAGCATGGAGCTTGAAAAAGAAAAGGGCATTACGATAAAATCGCAGACGGTTCGTTTAAAATATAAGGCGGATGATGGAAATGAATATATTTTGAATCTGATGGATACACCGGGACATGTTGATTTTGGCTATGAGGTTAGTCGTTCGCTTGCTTCTTGTGAGGGCAGCTTGCTTGTAGTAGATGCAACCCAAGGTGTAGAGGCACAAACTCTTGCGAATGCCTATCAGGCAATAGATAACAACCACGAGATAATACCCGTTTTAAACAAGGTTGACCTGCCGTCAGCGGATGTTGAAAAGACTAAAAAACAGATTGAGGAGATTATAGGATTAAATACATCTTGTGCCGTTGAAGCATCCGCAAAAACAGGGCAGGGCGTTCATGAAATTCTTGAAAGCATAGTTCATCTTTTGCCTCCGCCGAAGGGCGATCCAAATGCTCCGCTTAAAGTTTTGATTGTGGACAGTTGGTATGACACCTACATAGGCATTGTAATTCTAATTAGGGTTGTAGAAGGCACTTTAAGGCGTGGCGATAAAATAAAGATGTATTCAACTCAAAATACATTTCAAGTTGATCAAGTAGGTATTTTTACACCAAAAAAGGTTAAGGTGGACGAATTGGGAGCTGGCGAAATTGGCTACTTCACGGCACAGATGAAGACGCTGAATGATTGTAAAGTTGGCGATACCGTTGTATATGCTGATGATATAACTACACAGCCATTGCCGGGCTTTAAACCCAATATGCCGGTTGTATTCTGCGGCATGTATCCAGTGGATGCAAGCGACTACGACAACTTCAAAGAAAGCATTGCAAAACTTCACCTAAATGATGCCAGCTTTGAATACGAGCCTGAAACATCTTCTGCCCTTGGCTTTGGTTTTAGATGTGGCTTTTTAGGACTATTACACCTTGAAATCATACAAGAAAGACTTGACAGAGAATACAATTTAGACCTAATAACCACTGCCCCATCAGTTATTTATAGAATCTATACCAACACAACCAAAGGTTTTAAATTTGAAGAGGGCAAAGAC
>CALXSB010000058.1 GCA_944391005.1 uncultured Rickettsiales bacterium
ACCATAGATCAAAGAATTTATGTATATACCAGTTCCGCCAACTACAATTGGCAATTTATTATTGTCAAAACAATATTTAATTTTTTCTTGAACTAGTTTAAGCCACATTCCAACGTTGCAATTTTCATATGGAGTTAGATGTGAAAATAGAAAATGCTGTATATTTTCCATTTCTTGTTTTGATGGTTGGGCTGACAACTTTGGCAAACCTTTATAGATTTGCATTGAATCACTATTTATAATAATGCCGTTATTCTTTTTTGCAAAATCAATTGAGTATTTTGTTTTGCCGCTGCTTGTCGCTCCTGATATTATAATAATTTTTTTACTTTTCATCTAAAATACTTAAAAATAACCTAGAAAAAATATAAACTAGGTTATGGGTTATACATTATAGCCTTATTGGCATTAAAACAAATAATAAATTTTTATTTTTCTCCTGTTGAATCAATAATGGAGAAATACTGTCCTCAATTTTTAAAACGATATTGTCCTCATTAACCTGCGATAATATATCAACTAAATATCTAGCATTTAAAATGATTTCAATATTATCACCTGAGTAGTTCGTAGCTATATTGCCGTTTGCAGTGCTTCCATCTGAACTTGTAATTTCAAGATCAATATTATTTGAACTTATAGCCATTTTTATATTTTTTGTTTTGTCATTTGAAACTATTGATATTCTTTCAACAACACTCTTTAATGAAGATGTATTAGCTACAACTTCTTTACTATTTTTATATGGAATAACTTTTTCATAATCAGGGAAATCTCCCTCAATTAATTTTAATAAAATTTCTAAATTATCTGTTTTTACATTCATTTTGTTTTTATTGAATGAAATTGATACATTTTCTCCAGATTTTTCAAGAATTTTGATGATTTCAGGAATAACTTTTTTTGGCATTATGGCCTTTTGCAAAAGTTCCCAATCTTCTTTTTTTTCACCTGCTGTTGCGAGGATATGGCCATTTGTTGCGACCATAAATGTATGGTAATTATTTTCTTTGTCTCTATATAACTCAATGTGAATACCATTTAAATAGTATCTAACTTCATCGTCTCCCATGGCAATTCTAACTTTTTTCATGCCATCAAGAAGTTCTTCTTTACTAACTTTATATTCTTCTCCATGTTCATCAGAAATTTGATTTCTGCCCTCTTGTTCACAAGTTTTGATTTTAAATTTAATTCCATCAACTTCTACGTTTACAGTTTTTTCTTTTTCTTCTTTGAAAGTAATTTTTGTATTATCAGAAGAGCTTTTTATAATATCCTGTATTCTTTTTAATGGAAGAATCATTTCAAGATTTTCGTTTGAATCTATCTCTTCTTTTCCAACTAAAAGATATCTAAAAGAAAGAATTTCAAAAATTAATTTTTTGTCAGATACTTTTATAAATACGCTGCTTTCTGTATTTGTAAGGTCGTCTGGTCCAACCTCAGGATTAAATAATACTATATTTTTTAATTTTTTCGCTTCTACTGTAAACTTCTTATCCATTTTTTTATTACTCTAATTTTTTCTTACAAAAGACTACTCTCTTATGAAAAAAAGTCAAGTATTTTTTTATATTTAATAGATATTGTACGGTTAATTGCATTTAAAAAATAATAAAATAGTTTTATAATTGTTTTAATGCTTGAAAATATTTTTTAAAAGATATATAATTTTTAATAGAAAAACATTAAAAAAATGTCATGTTTAATGCGGCCATTTTTAAAGAAGGAATTAAAATACAAAATTTTAATAATATTTTAAAATTTTGGAAAGATAAAGAAAGAAAATTTGATACTTTTGATAATAAAAATTGTAGTTTTATTACGACAGATATTCATGGAGACTTGAATGCATTGTTGAATTTTCTTATATCTACTGGCTTTGCCTATTTTGATGATAATGAAGAGTTATATAAAGAATACAAAATAAATGATAATGATGCAATAAAAATACCTAATTTAAAAATAAATAAAAATTTTAATAAGAATTTATTTATACTTGGAGATTTAATTGATAGAGGTTCTTTTTCTAATGAATGTTTTTATTTAGTAAAAGATATAATTGAACAAATTGACAATTTGCAAATGAACGATAAAAATGCCTATGAAAATTTAAAAGATAGATTTCAATTTTTAATTGGAAATCACGAGATGAATAGTATGATGTTTGGATATGATATTCTTAGTGAAGATTATAAAAAATTGTATATAATTGGTTCAAAAAATGATTTTGATAATATAGGAAAAGATTTAATAAAATTACTTTTAAATGGACGAATTAAAGTTTGCACTAATATTGGCAATAATGTTTTTGGATCTCATGTAGTTTATAAAAAAAACGATATTGAAGAAATTATTAAAATTGTTCAAAAATACGAAAATATGGATCGTGAAGTAAAAGAGCTATCCGTTAAATTTCAAGAATTAAATAATGGTCCTGATAAAAAATTACAGCGTCAATCATTGCCGGTTTTGGAAGAAATGATAAATAAATTATCAGTATTTATAATATCAAATAAAAACTATTTACCATTGGAACAAAAAAATGAATATTATAAAGTATTATCTACACTGTTATGTAAAATAACAGCTAACAGTAAAGAGGAAAATATAAACAATTTATTTCAAGTTGTTGGACATGAAATTAGTGGCGATCATAAAGCTTTAAATAAAGTAAATGCAATATACGCAGACTTTGAACAGAGTTCTGGATTTTTAGAACAGCTTAATTATAGTTATCCAACATATCTAGTTTTTGATAAGGATAAAAATATATTTCATACTGTTTCATTTTTTCATAATATATTAAATGATAAATATGAACATAATGTCATACAGGATATATTGATACCTAGTATGTATATTGATTATATAAATAATAAAATTGATGAGGGAAAAAATTTAGATAATGATGAAATAGAACGTTTAGAGGATATGAAAATGAAGTATGGATTTTTGAAAAAATTTGCTTCTAGGGATAATGATATAAATTTATTTAATTTTTTTAATAAATTTGAAGAAGTTAGTAAAAAAGTTGATAATTTGAATAATGAATGCAGTGATTGTTTATCAACGGCTACTGATAATTCTCAGGATATATTTGACGGCAATAAAAATATAATATTTTCTGATGATAAGAAAAAGAGCGGTTTATTTTCCTGTTTTAAAATTAATAAAAAATCTTCTAAAAATTATGCAGAAATTAGAGAAGAAGAAAAGCAAAATCGACACACAGACTTTATAATAAATTATTATAATTAATTGCATTTTTCAATTTCTTCAAGAAATTTTTTATGTCCAATCTGTCCGCTAAAATCGCAGCCGGTTGGATTTTTTTTATTGAATACTATATATTTTGGAACATAAATACTACTTGGATTTTCGTAAAAATTTTCAGCAATTTTATTGCTCTGAGTTATGTCAAGTTTTACTGCTACAACATTTTCATTATTTAAATAATTCATAACATCATAGTTAGAAAATACAGTAATATTATTTAGATTGCATATCATACACCATTTTGCGGTTATATTTACAAAAACTGTTTTGCCATCATTTATATATTTTTGAATTTCATCTTCTGTTATTTGATTACGCCATATCTTGCTTTCCATTTTTCTTACCAAATCTTCCTTAAAAAAGTTTACAGTTAATATTGTTCCGGAAATGGTTATAAAGGCTATCAAAATAAGATGTTGGATAGTTTTCTTTACAAGTTTAAATTGTATTGGTATTACAGCCATAAAACATAATAATACTATGATTGGTTTAGTCCCAATAATTGCATATAGAATATATAATAGCCATACTATGGTTAAAAATAAGGATACTATTATTATGTTGTATACTACATGCAGTAATTTTTGTCTGTTTTTTAAGAAATCCAATAGTCCTGGATAAACTAGTATTAGTATAAAAGGGATAGACATGCCAAATCCCATTGCTAAAAAATTATAAAAAATATATAAATAACTGTCATTTACTAAAGAAAATGTTGCAACTGTTCCTATTATTGGTAAAGAACATGGAGTTGCAAATAATACCATAAAAATTGCTGTAAAAAAATTTTCAATAAATATGCCTTTATTTATCTTTTTAGAACCTTCATATTTTTTTTGTATAAAATTTATTATTCTCGTTGAATAATGAATATCAAAAACATTAAGCAAATTTAAAAAAAATAAAAATAATATAAAGATGATTATTATTAGAAAATATGGATTTTGAAAATGAAAACCTAAATTGAAAGCTTTGCCCGCATGCTTGAAAAGCATATTTATTATGGAAAATATTGAAAATATAAAAATTATACCAAGAGTTGTTGATAATGATATGATTTTTAAGTTTTTTTTATTTTGTATCGTCTGTGAATATTTCACTATGTCGTATATTTTTATTAACATTATTGGCAGGACGCATGGCATAAAATTTAAAATCAAACCAGCAAAAAAAGATAATATTATATTATTCATAAACTAAGCATTATTTATTCTATAAACTTCATAAATTTTATTTCTAAAATAATCTATTTTTTCAAGAACGGTATTAATATTTTCTTTTACTTTTATTAGTTTTTCCACATTATCTTTGTCTTTTAGATGTATTATATAGCTTTCTATTAAATTGTTTGCTAGATCTTTTATTTCATCAATAATTGGATAAAGAATTTCTTTTTTTTGTTCTAATGTAATTTCCTGATTTTCTTCAACACTATTTGCTAAGCTATCTGCTATATCATAATATTCGGTTAGCTTATTGTATACCTCTGCATCGTTATCAGAAAAAACCATATTATCTATTTGTTTCCTTTATTAATCTATCTTTATTTCGTTTCCATTCTCTTTCTTTTATGTCCTGTCTTTTATCATAGAGTTTCTTACCTTTTGCGATTGCTATTTTTAGTTTTGCTAAGTTTTTATCATTTATATATAGGAGTAATGGAATAACAGTCGTGCCTTTAGTCTTAATGCTTCCGGCAATTTTATTAATTTCTTTTCTATGAAGCAATAGTTTCTTTTTTCTGTTTGTCTTATGATTAAAATATTTAGATGACATTTCATATACGGGAATATTCATATTTGAAATATATATTTCACCATTGTCATCAACATCAATATATCCCTCCTGAATATTTGCCTTGCCATTTCTTAATGATTTTATTTCACTGCCAAGCAATGAAATTCCAGCTTCATATTCATTTAATATTTCATAGTCATGTCTAGCCTTTTTATTTTGTGCTACTATCTTCATATTATTTTTTTAATTTTAATAAACTGTTAATATAATCATCAGCCTTAAATTCTTGAAGGTCGTTAATACCTTCACCTACGCCAATTGCATATATAGGTTTTTTAAACTCGTTGGCTATTGCTACTAAAATGCCGCCCTTTGCCGTTCCATCCATTTTATTCATAATAAGACCAGAAATATTTAGCATTTTATTAAATATTTCAACCTGTTTTTTAGCGTTTTGTCCAATTGATGCATCTAAGACTAAAATATTTTCATCAATTCCCTTCTCGTCAATTTTCTTCAAAACACGTTCTATTTTTTGTAATTCCTGCATTAGATTTACGTTATTCTGCATTCTGCCAGCTGTGTCTAATAGCAATACATCGTAATTTTCTTTTTTTGCTTTTTCTAGTGCCCTATAGGCAACGGCTGATGGATCCATGCCCTCCTTGTCTGCCTGAACCATATCAACTGCACAATTTTCGCACCATTTTTGCAACTGGTCTACAGCACCAGCTCTAAAGGTATCACATGCACCTATCAAAACTTTTTTACCATCATCCTTTAGTTTTTTTGCTATTTTGCCAATTACAGTTGTTTTTCCAACGCCATTTACACCAACAAACATCATTATATATGGTTTTCTTGATGGATCTATAGACAATTGTTTTTCTGAATTATTTAAAAATTCTTTTAAATATTTTGACAATATTAGTTTAACATCATCTATTGTTGAAACTTTATTGTATTTATTTTTTCTAAGCTCTGACAAGACTTTATTTGTAATACTAATTCCCAAATCACTTGTAATTAAAACTTCTTCTAACTCATCCAATAATTCTTCATCAATTTTTTTACCAGTAAAAATACTAAATAACCCGCTTGAAATTTTGTTAGCACTTTTATCCATCTTATTTTCAATATTTGAAGGTTTAAATATTGACATATATACCATAAATATTATTCCTACAGAAAATTATTATCATTATTTTTAAAAAAATCAACTAATTTTCTAAAAGCTTTATAGATTTAATATTAATAGAAATTTCAATATTTTACTGATATGGCCTATAGGCTAAATCATTTTTTTCTTGCAATATAATATTAATATTTTTAATCTAAGATAAAGGATGTATAAAATGCAGATATAAATATGTTAAATAAAATTCCAAATTTTCTTACTGTAATTAGAATAATTCTAATTCCGATAATAATTTATTCTTTTTATGTTCCATCACAAATTACAAATATTATAGTTGCATCATTGTTTTTAGGTGCGAGTATTACAGATTTTTTTGATGGATATTTAGCAAGAGCTTTAAAAGCACAATCAAACTTTGGAAGGTGCTTGGATCCAATTGCAGATAAACTATTGGTTGCAGTTTCATTAATAATGCTAGTAAACTTTTCTAATCAAAATCTATTGATTGTTATACCTGCAATTATTATAATATGCAGGGAAATCATGGTTTCAGGACTTAGAGAGTTCTTAGCAACCTTAAACGTTGGTGTTCCCGTTACAAGATTAGCAAAGTGGAAAACTGCAATTCAAATGGTTGCCATTACAGCATTGCTATTAGCAGGCAATGGATCGGAGTTTGTCTACAATGAAATTATGGATATAGTTGAGGCTGAAGATTTTATAAGAATAAATCTTGAGGGCATAATTCAAAGCATTGGCGAGATATTATTATGCATTTCTGCTGGAATGACAATAATAACTGGATATATCTATTTTAAAGTTGGTGCTAAAAATTTTTAGCTTTTTGCCATATACTTTATTCTTGATTTTATCATTTTGACTATATATTATACTTATATATAGTCAATTTTTTTAAAAAAATGGAAGAACATAAATCAAACACAATGTATGGAACTACAATACTATCTGTTAGAAAGGATAATGAGGTTGTGATAATTGGTGATGGACAGGTTACATTCGGCAATTCTGTTATGAAAGCTACAGCCAAAAAAGTAAAGGAACTTGCAAAAGGCAAAATTTTAACAGGTTTTGCCGGTTCTACCGCCGACGCTTTTACACTATTTGAACGTCTAGAACAAAAGCTTGAACGACATCCGGACAACCTCACTCGTGCCTGTCTTGAACTTGCAAAAGATTGGCGAACGGATAAATATTTACGCCGTTTAGAAGCCATGATGATAGTTGTGGATAAGGATACTACACTTATAGTTTCTGGCACAGGAGATGTTTTAGAACCTGAAGGCGGCATTGCGGCCATTGGATCCGGCGGCAATTATGCATTATCTGCCGCTAAGGCCTTATATGACATAGACGGCATGGATGCTGAAACTATCTGCAAAAAGGCTATGAAAATTGCAAGCGAGCTTTGCATTTACACCAACAGCAATTTTACAATGAAGAAAATAAAGACAGGGAAAGGCACTAATGATTAAAAAATAGGTAGTATAGTGTATAAAAAATCAAAATATTTAAAAAATGCTTTTAACAGTAGTGAATTTAATGTTTGTGAAGCTGTTGCATTTTTTGCAACAGCTCAACAAGAATGCAAAAATTTTATAAGGAAACAAATTGATTACTTTGACTTTTTTATATCATTTATACTAGACAAAACAATACAATTTTGAGGCGAAAATGACTAAAAAACATATTAATATAATTAGTAATAATCAAATAAACACTCCTGCTATTTATCAGACGGAAAATGGCGGACTAGAATTATCCATTGACAATAAAAAAGAAACCATTTGGGCAAACTTAAATCAAATATCTATTCTATTTGGGAAGGATAAATCTGTAATATCTAGACACATAAAAAATATCTTTAAAAGCAATGAATTGAATGAACGAGAAACTGTTGCATTTTTTGCAACAGTTCAACAAGAAGGTGAAAAATTTGTGGAAAGAAATATAATTTATTATAATCTTGACCTAATTTTATCAGTAGGCTATCGTGTCAACTCAAAAAACGCCACAAAATTTAGACAATGGGCGACAAGCATTTTACACAAGCATATTGTTGACGGCTACACCATTAACGAGAACAGAATAAAAAACAACTACAATAATTTTATTGAAGCCATAGAAAATATTAAATCCCTATTGCCGAATGATAATAAAATTTCAAACAACGACGTTTTAGAATTAGTAAAAACATATGCCAACACATGGTTTTCTCTTGATGCTTACGATAGAGACAACTTAATCAAAAATGGCAAAACAAAGGAATACATTGAACTAACCTCAATAGATTTAATGGACGCCATAAATCAACTTAAAGACGAATTAATAAAAAAACAAGAGGCAACAGAATTATTTGCAACAGAAAGGCAAAAAGACAGCCTAGAAAGTATTTTCGGAAACATAATGCAGAGCTTCGGTGGTATTGACCTATATCCATCAGTTGAAGAAAAAGCTAGCAATTTACTTTATTTCATGATAAAAAATCACCCATTCATTGATGGAAATAAAAGAAGCGGAGCTTACTCTTTTATATGGTTTTTACAAAAAAACAAAATCCTAAACCTCAACAAAATAACACCAGAAGCCCTAACCGCCTTAACACTTTTAATAGCCGAAAGCAATCCAAAGGATAAGGAGAAGATGGTGAGGTTGGTTTTACAGATATTACAATGAATGATAATAAAAATAAAAATATGAAAAAAATTTTATAGAAAAATTTAACACTAGAAGACTTATTTTCAGATAAGTGAGATTTACTAGCATTTCTAAAAGAAATTTTTTTAATTAATTAAAGAAGATATATGATAAATCTAATTTTAGATAATAATATAAATTATATTTCCCCTTCACAAAAAGTAAGGATATTTACTGAATCTTGGGTTATATCAAATATTTTTTGTCCAATTTGTGGCTCTTTAATAATCCAATATCCAAACAACCACCCATGTGGCGATTTTTTCTGCAAGAATTGTCATGAAGACTATGAACTAAAGAGTAAGAAAAATAAATTTGGAAGTAAGATTGTTGACGGTGAATATAATAAGATGATTGAAAAAATTAATTCCAATACTCCTTCAAACTTCTTTTTTCTTGCTTATAGGGGTAATTCTGTTGTTGATTTTTTTACAATTCCAAAGTTCTTTTTTACACCTTTAATAATTGAAAAAAGAAAACCGCTTTCTGAAAAGGCAAAGCGTGCTGGATGGGTTGGATGTAATATTTTATATAATCAGCTGCCGGAGAGCGCTAAAATATTCTATGTGAAAGATGGCGAGATTTTTAGTGAAAAAAGTGTTGTAGAAAATTATAAAAAAGTTTCATTTGTTGCTGAAAAACCTATGAAAAGCAAAGGGTGGTTGCTTGATGTTATGTTCTGCATTGAAAATCTGCATAAAGAATTTTTTACTCTTGATGATGTATATGCTTGTGTGGATTTTTTGCAAAAACGTCATCCAAATAATAATTATATTCATGAAAAAATTAGGCAGCAGCTGCAGTTTTTGAGGGATAAAGGGTTTGTTGAGTTTGTGGGAAAGGGAAGATATAGGCTGGTGAAGTAAGATTATCTTGATATTTAAACTATGTACTGAATATTAAAATAAAAAAGTTGGTGTGATTAAATAATTGTTGATAAAAAGAAAAATGTTGTTAAGATAATGTAAAATAATTTAAATAAATATATTAGTTAATCTAAATAATATGTTAGTTAATCCAAAAACGATTCAAATATTTTTGCCGGATGGCGATCCTAATGGTATAAAAGTTGCTACGATTAGAACGAGAAATATTGAGGTTATTTATTTTTCAAGAAATAATCTTGAAAATCTTTATAAAATAATGCAGCAAAAGAATAAGGTTGGAATTTATTTTTTAATTGGTGTCAATGAAGAAAAAGATCAAAATGAAATTTATGTTGGTGAAGCTGAAGATGTTGTTGTTAGGCTGGGACAACATAATAGAAATAAGGACTTTTGGCAAAAAGGATATTTTGTTGTTGATAATAATGGGCTATTAACTAAATCTCATATAAAGTATTTGGAAAATGTCGCATATAATAAAATAAAGCAGGCTGAAAAAATTATTATAAATAATGAAACGGAACCTACAAAATCACATGTTGATGAAACTATTGAAGCGGACTTAAATGGTGATATTTTTGAAACAATAGAGGTTTTGTTGTCTTTGCTTATTGGTGATAATATTTTTGAAAAAGTTGAGAAAAAATCAAGTAAAAAGGATGGCGAAGTATTTGTTTGTAAGGATAGCAAGGGAAGCTATGCGGAAGGCAAATATCTTGAAAATGGATTTTTGATTTTTAAAGGTGCCAAGTTTAATTTAAAAACTACTAATAGTTTTGTTGGTGGCAGTGAGGAAAAAATGAGAAATTTTTTAATAGATAATAAAATTATAGTTCAAAGAAATAATTTTTATGTTCTAGAAAAAGATTATTTATTTAAAAGTCCATCAATGGCAGGAGCTATCGTTTTGGGTATGCGTGTTAATGGGTGGCTGTGGTGGAAAAATAAAGATGGAAAAACGCTTGATGATGTTTATAGAAATAATGTAAAAGAGAAATAAAACTTTTAAATTTTTAACTTTGTATGATATTGATATTTGAAATATTATTTATTTTGATGCAAAAGTTGGCAAATATTAATTTTGATTATCATTTGATTTGGAAAAATTTACAAATAATAAAATATGAGAATTATATAATAAATATTGGGTTTGTTGAGTTTGTGGGAAAAGGAAGATATAGGTTGATAAAATATTAATACTATATACCATTTAAAAATTATTATTATGACTTAATTTCTTGAAAATCCCCAATATTTTTCGGTTTTGCTTGTATTTAGTGATATTAAAGTTATAAAGTTTTTTTGACTTCTTGGATGCTTATTATCAACTCCATTATCTTTTGCTTGTTTTGTAAATCTATTTTTTATTGTACAAGAATTTTGTGATTTTTCTAATTTGACTTTTATATCTTGATCTATTTTTGGCAAAAATCTATGGGAATTAATTTTTCCGTTTTGTTGTATGATTTTATTGGATAGTTCTTTAAGTTTTGAAGTGTATTTTTTTGTTAAACTTTCAATTATTTTTTTCATAGCTTCACTATAGTTGTTTTTTTGTTCTGTTGAAAATAATTTTTTAATTTCTTGATATGTTTTTTTGTTTATTCCATATAGGTTTTCAAAATATTCTTTGTTATATTCTTTTGAAAAGTTTGGAAAGTAAATTGGAAATGATGCAACAAGATATTTGCCGTCTATTTTGTTTAAAAATGTTGCTTCAAATTGTTCTTCTATTCTTGTATTTGGTCTTAATATTCCTTGCATTTTTGCTAAGTGTAAATCTATAAATTGTGGGAAATTTTTTTCATTTGTTTGATGCATTTTTTCTACTTCTTGTTTATATTTTGTGGCAGGGTATAATATTATTTCAACTATTCCAGCGTTTCTATGCTTGGGTTTTCCATTTTTATTATATTCAGGATTAAATCCAACTAAACTATTGTCTTTAATAAAAGGCATGGCATATTTTATTGCTGTTTCTTCTCTTAATGAAGTTGAAATAAAAAATGTTCTACTAAATTCTGTTGTTTCTGTAAAATTTTTATAGGCATTTTGTATTGCTCCTATATCTTTGTCGTTTAAACCAATTTCTTGTCTATGTGTTTCTAAAAAAGTTTTTAGTTGATTTAATAAATAATCCATTTTTGAAAAAATATTTGTGTTGCTGTTTAATAAAGCAAATAGCAAATTTTTATAAAAATATTTTGAATTAACTTTTGTGGATAAATTGGTATTGTTGTATAAAAATTGTATAAAAGCATTTGTAAAACGAATAGAATAGTGTAATTTTTTATTTTCTTCATCTGTTGTATTTCCGGAAAGATATTTTCCAACAGAGTCTGTTGAAAGTTGTGAATTTCCAAAGCAGGCTGATGAATATTGTGTTTTACCGTTTATGTTGTTTTTTTGGCTTAATAGGTAATTTAATTCTCTGCGATTGCTGTTGGAAAAATATTTGTAGTCAAACTTTATTCCACGAAATAAACAAATATATTTTTTATCTCTATATTGTGGAATTCTAATATTTTGCGCATTTGTATGCCTTTCCTCTATTATATCTCTAATTTTAGAGTTCTTAGTTGTTTGTTTAGAAACGCTATAATACTCAATTTCAGTCTCCGAGCAAACACTTAAATCTTCTTCATTTATGTTGTTCATATGTAAAATATTATTTTTATTATATTGTAATATAAAAATAATTTTATTGCAAATAATAAAATTTATGTAATACTTGTTTATATGATTTTTGAAAATTTTTAGAAAATATGCAGGAAATTAATTGTTTGAAGCCAAAAGATTTGGTTAGGGAATTGGATAGGTATATTATAGGGCAGGGTGATGCTAAAAAGGCGGTGTCTATAGCATTGAGAAATAGGTATAGGAGGAAGCTGATTGAAAAGCCTTTGAGGGATGAAATTGTGCCTAAAAATATTTTGATGATAGGACCTACGGGTGTTGGAAAAACTGAGATTGCTAGAAGGATTGCGAGATTGGCTGATGCGCCTTTTGTGAAGGTTGAAGCTACGAATTTTACAGAAGTTGGATATGTTGGAAGGGATGTTGATAGTATAATTAAGGATCTTGTGGATGTGTCTTTGAAAAAGGAGAGGAAAAAAGCTAGGGAAGAAAATTCAGCTAAGGCTAAGGAAGTTGCTAAAAACAAGATTATTGATATTATGCTTGAGATTTTTCCTGATGGAAGTGAAGAAAAAAATAAGAAAAGGGAAGAATTGGGCAAGTTGTTTGATGATGGTGAATTAATGGACAATGATATTGAAATAACTGTAGTTGAAGCGCCGCATCCAATGTTTGATCAATTTGATTTGCCTGATGGCGTGGCACACATTGGAATGATTAGCATAGGCGATATACTTGGTAAAGGTTTTGGTGGGGAAAAAAAGAAGAAGAAAAAGATGAAGGTAAAGGAAGCCTATGATATTTTTGTAGAAGATGAAGAGGATGAATTGTTGGATGAGGAAAAGGTTATAAAAGAAGCTATAAGAAAAGTTGAGGATGACGGTATAGTCTTTATTGATGAGATAGATAAGGTCTCAATGAGAGATGATGCGAGTGTGAAGGGTGTTAATGTTTCAAGGGAAGGAGTGCAAAGGGATTTGTTGCCGCTGATTGAAGGAACAACCGTGAATACAAGATATGGTCTTGTGAAGACTGATCATATTTTATTTATTGCATCCGGCGCTTTCCACAACTCTAGCGTATCTGATTTATTGCCGGAATTTCAAGGAAGATTTCCTATAAGGGTTCAATTAAATCCGCTTACGGAGGAAGATTTTGTAAGAATTCTTGAGGAACCGGAAAGCAGCCTTATAAAACAATATGTTGCGCTTTTAAAAACAGAAAATATTAATTTGTCATTTACGAAAGATGGTGTTAGGGAAATTGCAGGCTTTGCTTTTAAAATGAATGAAGAAGTTGAAAATATTGGAGCAAGACGTCTTCATACGCTAATTGAAAAGATTGTTGAGGATGTAAGCTTTAATGCTTCTGAAATGAAAGCGGGAACAAAGGTGAAGATTGATAAGAAATATGTTTTGGAACATATAGGTGATTTAAATCAAAAAATAGATATTAGCAAGTTTATTTTATAATTTATATTTAAAGTTGCGGTATATTATAAAACAAAATACATATATTATGTAATTTTTAAAAAGTTATTTGTTTATAATTTATAAGATAATTTCCAATGCTTAATTTAAGTATAATAGTTTTTATTATATATATAAATTATATATATGGATAGTTTAAAATAAACTATTTTTTATATTGATTTTTTATATTATATATTTTATCTTATACAAAATTCATATAAAGCGGAGGAAATTAAATGAATGAATTAAAGAATATATTTTTAAATTTTCTTAAATATATTGTAGCTACTATAATATATTTTGCATCCTTCTTTCTTTTAATATCAAATATTATTTTTATACTTTCTATATTAACAGATCAGCTTAACTCAAGAATTTTACTAATTCCTATTTTAGATATAGTATTAATATTTTGTTTTTTTAGATTCAAAAAAAATATTATTTCTTTCTTAAAGGGAAAAATAGAATGGTAGTTAAATAAACTATAGTTTAAATTGATCGCAGTTCTTTTAAAATGTATATATTTTTATTATATCTTGTGAATTCTAAGAATTAATTTAATATTTTTGAAGATTGCCAAAAAAGTTTATAACTTTTTCATTAGTTGAATTTTTTATTGGATATTTTTTATCTGAATTGTGATTTTTGCTAATGTAAAAATATATATCATTATTTATATAAATATAATTAAAGTATTTAATAAATATATAGAAAAATTTATTAAAAAATTTGACAAAATTTATAAAATATAATATCATTGGCATGTTTAAATAAATTTGTTTGA
>CALXSB010000059.1 GCA_944391005.1 uncultured Rickettsiales bacterium
CCATTGACGGCCGAAATAACTACTCTTTCATATTCGTCTATGTTTGTTTTTCTTAAATTGCTTATATAATTAAATAGTTTGTCTCCTGCTATAAAAATATCAACGCCATTTTTTGCCATTTCTTCAATGCCATAATTAATGATTTCTTTTTTGATTATATTTACATTGTTTTTACTAACACATTCATTAATTTTCCATCCCTTGCTCATATCAATGAAAGAGTCATTATCTTGTGGTCTGCATTCATAAATTGCTCCGCCCATATCATTTGATATAATAGCCTCCTTATTTTTGATTATTGTAAATGGTGTAAATGGTTTGTTGGGATTTTGAAAATATGAAAACTTTAAACTAAGTCTATCATCAAGTCTAAGAACGAACATGCTGGCTAAAGCTTTAAAGTTTGTTGTAAAAACACGCTTGCCTTCATTTTTATCTCTTACATTTTTACATCTTGGCTCAAGAATTTTAATATCTTTATTATTTGAGCCATGGTAATATTTAAAATCTTTATCTTTAGAAAATTTTAAAAGTATTTCGTTAATTTTATTTTGTTCCTCTTCGCTATTTTTACAATTTTTAGTAGCTTCATTGCATTCTAATAAAAAACTTTTTTCTATTTGATTCATATTGTTTGATGTTGTTGGTTATTAATATTTTATTATATTATAAAATAAAAAGAAAACTATTGCAAATAACTTTATAAAAAATTATTTTAATAAGCAATAGACTAATATTGTTTTTTAATGTTTAATAGATCAAAAATTAATTTTTTTTATAAATGGTGGATTTCTATAGATAGAACTGTATTGTTTCTTATTACATTAATGATTTTGTTAGGAAATATTTTTACTTCATTGGCAAGTCCGGTTGTTGCTAGTAGAATAGGAGCTTCATCAAATATCTTTATAATTAAAAATTTAATTTTTTCTATTTTGGGATTATTTTTGGTTGTTGTTTGTTCTGCACTTGATAAAAAGAGAATAATATCATTATCGTTTGCGATGTTTGGGTTTTTAATGTTGCTAATGGTATTCGTCTTAATATTTGGAATGTCAAATAAGGGTGCTAAAAGATGGATATATATATTTGGATTTTCTTTGCAACCATCGGAAGTTATAAAGCCATTTTTTATAATAACAACTTCATATATTTTAACAACATTTAAAAAAACTGAAAATTTAAATATTATTATATCATTAATACTTTATGTTGTTTTATCAATGTTGCTGATTATGCAACCAGACATTGGTATGCTTATATTAATATCTGTTATATTTTTTGGCGAATTATTTTTAATAATGGTAAAATTAAGATATTTTATATTGCTTGGATCTTTTGGTGTTATTGCTTTTATTGCATTATATTTTTTGTTTCCACATTTTAATAATAGAATAAATACATTTTTTATGAGCACTTTTTTCGGTGGAGAAAAAAGTTATCAGGTTGAAAAATCACTGTCAGCTTTTTCTGGAGGAGGATTGTTGGGAAAAGGTCCTTTTGAAGGGACTGTGAAAAATTATATACCTGATGCCCATACAGATTTTATATTTTCTGTTATTGGAGAAGAATTTGGAGCGATTGTATGCATTTGTATAATATTTATCTTTTTTTATATATCAATTAGAATGATGTTAAAAACTACAGACGATAATGATAATTTTAATTATGTAGCAATAAATTCTTTGAGTTTGCAATTTTTGCTTCAGGCTGTTATAAATATTGGAGTAACATTAAATTTATTGCCAACTAAAGGCATGACGCTTCCATTAATAAGTTATGGTGGATCGTCAATGATTGGAACTTCCATTACTTTGGGTTTCCTTTTAGCTTTATCAAAAAGAACCTATGGGAATGTAAGTAATAATTTAAAATATTTAATAGAAAAATAATTAAAATAAATTTTTAAAGAAATAATATATACTTAAGAAAAATCGTTTAAATATGTTTACTTCTTCTATATCCTTATCAGGATATAAGTTATAGGTTCTTTCATCCGACTGAGTTTTTATTGTTATGGTTCCAACAGCTTGATCTTTTGATATTGGAGCTTTTAAAGTTTCTGGTAAATCAATCTTTATCTCTATTTGATCTTTATCTTTTGCTGTTGCCATTATTGCTACCTTAGAAATTATATTTATATTGTTTTCTTTTCCATACAATACCGGTATTTGTTTTATAGACTCATTTGAATTATATAAGACATATCTTGTTAAAGCTAAAAAACCATAGTTTAACAATCTTTTTGATTCTTCAGTTCTTTCTTGCTCAGAAGTTGCACCATTAACAACAGAAATTAATCTTCTATTGTCTCTAAAAACTGATGCAGCTAATGAATATCCGCCTGCTTCTGTATGGCCTGTTTTTATTCCATCAACTCCTTCATATTTTCCTAATAATTGGTTTCTATTTAATTGATTTATGTTGTTATATTTAAATTCCAATACTGGAAAGTATTTTATATAGTATTGTGGATGATTCTTTATTAATTCTTTTGATAATATTGCTGTATCTCTAACAGACATATAATGATTTTCATCACTAAAACCTATTGGGTTTGTAAAACTTGTATTAGTTAATTGCAATTCTTTTGCTTTATTATTCATGTCAATTACAAATTCACCAACATCTCCTGACGTGCCTTCCGCAAGAGCGTAGGCTGCATCATTTCCAGATTGTATAATAAGCCCTTTTAAAAGATCATCAATTGATACTTTAGATCCTACATTTAAAAATGTTCTTGAGCCTATTTGTTTCCAAGCTTCCGGCGATATTTGTATTTCATCAGTTAATGATAAATTACCATTTTCTAGTTTATCAAATATTAGGTATGCTGTCATTATTTTTGTCATAGAAGATGGATAGGCCTTTTCATCTGCATTTTTTTCAAATAAAACTTCTCCAGTTTCGTAATCCATTAGAATTGCTTGCTTTACACTTGTTTCAAAAGCAAATAAACTTTGATTAAATAAAAATATAAATAATAAAAAACTAAAAAATTTTTTCATTTGACAAATTTAACAATTATTACCCATTTTACTAATTTTTGTCAAAATTAATAAAAAATCAATACTTTTTTAAGATATATTATAAATATATTTTATAATTCTAAGTTAAAATATGAATCACTGCAGTAATATTGAGAATCTCTTTTGCCATCGATTACTTCATCATAGGATGCAAAACCAACTTTAACATTGCCCGCTTTACAACGCGTTATAAATTTACCAGAATTATATAGTCCATTATCTATTTTTTTATCAAGTTGCTTAGCCGTTTTTACATGCAAAATATCATCCATATCATCATACATTCTAAAATGTAAATATGTTGAATTTAATTTTGCATTTTTGTCATAGCTTCCATCTTCAGATGATGTTGATGTAAATGTATAAAAGCTATAATAGCTATTTTTTAAAATGTTAGAATATGGAACACCACCATCGTCTTCGTAGCCACCAGATACTGGTTGAAAATCAGAAATTCCTTCTAAAAACATATCTACAAATGGAGCACTGTATATATTTTGTCGTTTATCATTATATGGACTTTTGAAATCATTTTTTGAATAAACCTGACCAGAATTAGTGCCAATAACACCTTTTTTATCTATATCTCCCGGCAGTCTGTTTTTTGCAGCATAAAATATTGAAATATTTTGTTTCCATCCATAATATTCGTTTATAAAAGATTTTATTTTTGCATTTTCTATTAAAGCCATACCGCCTATTACTGCAGCTGTTAATAATGATATTATAATTAATACTATAGATAATTCTATAAGAGAAAAAGCAAATATAGCATTATTATTTTCTTTCATAAAACTGTAATAGTTAATTATATTAACATAATACAGCTATATGAAGTTAAAAATCAAGTCCTATATAACAAATTAAGCTAATAAATATTATATTAATTTTAATGCAATTATTCAATCAACTATAAATCCAATCTAAAAGTTATTTGATCACAGGCGCCATTTCTAGCATCAACTAAATCCTCATAGGTTGTAATATCTCCGTATTCACCTTCTGGTATATAATCTTCTTCAACATTCGGAATACTTTCAGAACAATATCCCATTCTAATACTTCCCGTATCAAGCGATTTATCATCCATTTTTTCTTCTATATTAGCAGCAATTCTTGATGGGATATATCCATCATATTTAGCAGTTAAATCCATTATATTTTTATTTGCTAAATCTTTTTGATAATCTGTATTTGAGGCACTACCATCTGTCCAGTTGCTACCAGCATAGACGAACTCGTAAATTGCTTTTTTAATATATTTAGATTCTTTACCATATGATACGTCTTTATTTGCATCCCAATCAACTATACTTTCTCTATTTAAATCAAACCAAGAGGCATTTAACAAGTCAATATTTTGATCATAATTTGAAGAAAAATTGTAATTATTTTCCTGATATTTTGAAAACCATCCACCCATTTCACCAACATTTAACGGATCCCCCGGCAATCTACCATTTGCAGCATAATAAGTATTAACCGCCTGCATATATCCTCTAGCCTCATTCATTACTGCTCTAGCTCTAGCACTTTCTATAAGAGATTGTCCTCCCGTAATACCCGCTACAAGTAAACCTATTATTATAAGGACAATAGAAAGTTCAATTAAAGAAAATCCCGATTCTTTATTTTTTATAATAAGACTCTGCATATAATTACTACTCTTTAACCATTGCATTTATTATATCCATTAATTATTCATATTATTTACTTTATACATTTTAAAAATGTAAAAAACAAGGGATATATGAGAAATCTAAGGGATAAAATTTAATTTATCCCTTCTAACTGTTTCATATTGGCTTTATCAATTTTGACTTTTACAACTTTTCCAAGTAGATCTTTATTGCCTGAATTAACAATAACAGTTTGCAAATATTGGCTTTTTCCAAAATAGCTGCCATCATTTCTGTCAGACAAGCTTTCAATTAGAACATCCAATTCTTGTCCATATTTGCTTTTGTTAAATTCTTCCTGTTGTTTATTTAACAAATCCTGAAGAATTACAAGCCTTTCTTCTTTTATATTTTCTGGTATTTGATTTTGCATTTTTTCTCCTGCGGTGCCAGGTCTTATGCTATATTTAAAAGAAAATGATGTTGCATAACTTACTTTTTTGCAAATATCAAGCGTTTCTTCAAAATCTTTTTCTGTTTCTCCGGCAAAACCAACTATAAAATCTGAAGATATTGCAATGTCGGGTCTTGATTTTCTGAGTTTATCAACGACATCCAAATATTGTTCAACAGTATATTTTCTATTCATGGCTTTTAGTATTTTATTGGACCCGCTTTGAATTGGCAAATGAATAAAAGGCATTAATTTTTCTATATCTTTATGGGCATCTATTAATGCTTGATTTACCTGACTTGGATAACTTGTCATATATCTAATTCTTTCTATGCTATTAATTTTTGACACTTCATATATTAAATCCGCTAAATCTTTGCCATTAAAGTGATAATTGTCAACATTTTGTCCTAAAAGTGTAATTTCTTTGACTCCTTCTCCACTCAAAACTTTAGCCTCATCTATTATTTGATTAAAGTCTCTTGAATATTCTCTGCCTCTTGTAAATGGAACAATGCAATAGGAGCAAAATTTATCACATCCCTCTTGAACAGCTATTAATTCACTAACTCCCTTGGTTCCTCTATTTTGTGGCAACGATGCAAATTTTTCTTCCGCTAAAAAATCAAGCTTAACTCCACCGTTAGCTTTTACAAGATCAGGCAATTTATGATAGCTAGATGGACCGACAACAATATCAACCATTTTCATTCTCTTTCTTATTTCATCGCTGGCTGTTTGAGCTACACATCCGGCCACAACAATTATTGAATCAGGCTTTCTAACTAAATTCATTCTTCCTAATTCTGAAAATAGCTTTTCTTTAGCTTTTTCTCTAATGCTGCAAGTGTTTACTATTATTAAATCCGCGTCTTCAATATTGTTCGTTTCTTCATATCCTTCATTTTTCATTATATCCACCATTCGCGATGAATCATAAACATTCATCTGACATCCAAAGGCTTTAGAATATACTTTTTTCATTAATACAATACTTATTATTCTTCATAAAGTTTAATAACAATTTAATTATAATATCAAGAAAAATTTCTAATTAATATAATGTTTAAATTTTTTATATTTTTTACTGTTAATGGTATAGAATATCTTTGCACATCTGTGAATCCATAATCTACATCGCCACGTGAAGGGACCACTCTATCTCCAGCCCCCTGTGAAGGGGGGTAAGGGGAGTTTGCCTCCCTTTGTAAGGGAGGTGCTGACGAAGTCAGCAGTGGGTTGACAATAGAATTAAGAGCTGGTTTAGAGTGGTATTCTGAAGGAAATGTGGACTGAGAAGATATTAATAATTAATAATTGTAATCTTATATATATAAAAGTCTTTTTTATTATTACTATTATTATTGTTATTATTACATATATAATATTATATATAATACTAAGGTAGTATATACTACAATATATATTTTTATATTATTTATCTATTTATTTTTTTTCTTATCTATTTATACTTATTAATGTATATATTATTCTTATTAATCTATTAGTAGTGTGAATATATAAAAACAGTTTTTTGAACCCCCCTTACCCCCCTTGACAGGGGGGGCGTATGGTGGAAATTC
>CALXSB010000060.1 GCA_944391005.1 uncultured Rickettsiales bacterium
GCTGTCATTTTAGCACTTGGAGTCAATATTTTCCTGAACAGGGATATTCGTGTGGTGCAATACCTGATCCAAGAAGTTTCTGTATACAAAAGGCTTTGCAATATGCAAAAAGAGGTGTGTATAATAATAAAGCTCTATTGTTTGCGGGTAGTAATGCCTATAGGTTTGCTACTGATCCATTCTATAAGAATGGCTTTATACCAACTATAAAAGAATTGGTTGACAGAATATTGACGGGTAAATAGTTTTAAACAAATATAACGGAGGCACTCAGATATTTGACTAATGTTATTTATGATTAATAGTTAATATATGCCGTAATTAAATTATTGTTGACCTATAATATTTTTTGTGGTATTTAATTCTGAATCTTTTGAGGGAATTGCGTGAAGCGTGGCTGTATTTGTTTTCTGTTGATTTTTTAAAGTATGGCTGTTGCTGTGAATTAAAGCTATAAAATTAATGTTATAGGTTGATAATAATATGGTCTAGAGAAAATTATTGATGCTTTTTTATTGTATGTGGCAAACTGTTTGATATTGTTGTGATGATTATAAAGGTCATTTTTTGTGGAAAGAAATTTAATGGAGTTTGCAGATTAAAACCTATTCGCTATTGAATAATAAAAAAATATATATTTGAACCTTTTTTGTAATAACTTTGGACTTTTTTTGCTACCACTTTTAAATTTTTAGTCCTAATATAGAATTATGTTATTAATAATTGAGGGTAATAAATGAAAAAAATATTTTTCGCTGTATTTTTGTTGGCATTATTTCTAATTGGATATGGTAATGTATCTGCAGCAGAAACAGCAGCTAATGATGCTAATAATAAAATTTTAGTTGTTTATTATTCATTAAGCGGAAATACAGAGGCCGTTGCTAAAGAGATACAAAAGCAAACTGGTGCTGATATTTTTGAGTTGGAGACTGTGCAGGAATATCCAAGTGAATATAGAGCACAAACTCAACAGGCTAAAAAGGAAATTGAAGCTGGCTATAAACCAGAATTAAAAAATAAAATAGATAATATTGAACAATATGATGTTATATTTATAGGATCCCCTTGCTGGTGGAGCACCTATGCACCTGCAGTTTCAACTTTCTTAGCAGATTATGATTTGTCTGGTAAAACTCTTGTTCCATTTATGACTCATGGCGGCAGTGGAATGGGCAGAAGTGAAAGTGATATGAAAAAGGCTGCACCTAAATCAACTGTTGTTGATGGTTTGGCTATTAGAGGCAGCAGAGCTGATGACTCAGAAGAAGAAGTTAAAGAATTTATTGATAAATTAGATTTGAAAAAATAGTTAATTCCGATTATTTGTATTATTTTAATAGGATATATTTTATATATCCTATTGATTTATTTTATTCTTTGATATATAATAGTCTTTATGTGAATAATAACCATTGTAAATTATATGAATGAAAACAATATGAACGAAAACAATATGAACGAAAACAATATGAACGAAAACCTTTCTACTGGAATTGGTATAGAAGATATAGAATATTTTATAACTCATGATCAAACAAATGAAACTTATGCTGCAGCACAAATACAGCTTCTTATAAAAGCGTTATATACTCCGACATTTAAAAATAAGGAACTCTATAGGGAAAAATTGCTAAATCATATTGAAAATCCAATTGTAAAAAAAGGTAAAAAATATATTTTAGAAAAATTATTGGAAAAAGATCTTATTAAAGATATGGATTTTTTTAAAAAAATTTGTGAAAAATGGGCACCAAATAATATTAATCATGATAGAGAAATTAATGAATTAATTGAAATTATATTAAAAAACGACAAAATACTTTCTGACAATAGATACACTAATGAAATATTTAATCTTGTAAAAAGTATGAAAAATAAAAAAATGAATCCTGATAAATATATATCAATGGACAAAATATTGAAAAATAAAAAAATTATTTCGGATTCAAAAAATAGAGATGAAATTTTTGAAATTATCAAAAATATGGCAGATTATTATGATAGATGCGAATTTCTTATATATTTAATAAATTCTAATGAATTTACAGATAAAGACAAATATATAAACAGCATTTTTGAAACAATCATTAATATTGACGATAAAGAAAAAGATGAGCTTAGGTATAAATTTAAAATTTTATACTATGTTATTACAACGCAAAATATTATTAACAATGAACTCAATGTAAATAAAATTGAGAACATTATATATAATAATATGCATAATGATTATGATAAAATTGATATATTAATGAGACTTTTTAAAATAAACAATTTTAAAAATAAAAACAAATATAAAAAAGAAATTTTTGATACTTTAAAAAATGCTTATCTCAATTACAATGATGATAATAAAAAAGCACACTTAAGTTCTTTAATTACAAACAATCCACAAATTATAGAAACAGAAGAAGAATTTAATTTAATTATTAATTTCATTTATAGCCTAACTCCCTATAATAGGATTTTAGAATTAAATCAATTAATAGTCAAGCATAATTTTGCGAATGAATTTATAAAAAAATATAAATTTACAAATGAATTTATAAATAACTGCAAAGATTATATTTTCAATATTATATCTGATAAAAATATCAATTTTGATAAACGGCAAAAAGGCCTTTTATCTTTTTTATTTATATCAAATAATTATTTAATTCAAAACGATAAAGATCTAAATAATGTTATAAATATTTTTAATGTTTTAGATGCTCATACTAAAATAAATATATTAATTTTACTATTAAGAGATAATCGTTTTAATAAAAAGGAAATCTATAAAAAACTCACTATAGATACAATTAAAAATCTTAAGGACAATGAAAATGATAAAGAAAAACAATCTATATTAAACAAAATACTTTACAATCAACAATTTTTCTACACTGAAGAAGATACAAAAGAAATACTAGAGGTTGTTAATACATTTAAAAGTAATAGGTTAAAAAAACATTTTACTGTAAACTTTAAGTATAATATTATAAATGTTCCATTTTATGATCCAAACAGAAAATTATTAGTTGCATCTAAAATTATTGAATATACAAAAGGCAGAGTTGAATATTTTATTAGAGATGAAACCTTAGAATCAATTATTAATATAATAAACGACTATTCAACAGCCTATAATAATGGAGATGCAGACACCGTTGATATTAAAGCAAAACTTCTAAATGAAGCTATTGATAAAGTTAATTACAATGAATTATTTCTTTTACAAAATGCTATATTCCGTGATTTTAAAGAAATCTTTTACATAAATAACGATATTCATCATAATTTTTCAACTTTTGAAAATATATTTAATGACGCTACTAATAGTAATATTGGAACGATTTTTAAAAGCATCATATTACACAGATACAAAGAAATCACCAATAGTCATTCAAAAGATGAACTTGAAAGCATTTTAGATAAAGAATATGACGAGTTTAACGCACAAAATGAACGGCTACAAAATACTCAGAACAGCAATTTAAACCATTTTAATGACACATATAAAATTTCAGACATTGACGAATTTCATCCATTAAAAAATTTATTGCAAAACGCCTACAGCATCAACCTCTGTTCTTATTTTACAAATAATTTAGAAAAGCTCGTAGACGATTTTGATAAACTAAAAGTTGAAAGAGACAAAATAGAAAAACAAAAAAAAGAATTAGATAAAAAATTAGCGGATAATAAAGACATAGAGCAAAAAGAAAAAAAATTAATAGAAGAACAAAATTCTATAATCAAAAAAATATCTGACGAGCTAAATAAAGACAATATGGACGAAAACAACGAAGATTTAATGTTGGCTTTTATTAGTCCAGAAAAAAATATTAAAAATAGATGGATTGTATTTCGCACAAACGAAGCTTTAGGAACACAGGAATACGAAAATATTACCACATTTGACAAACTTATAAACGACAAGACTAAAAGCAACGTTGGAACCGTCATATTAAACACATTAAAAACTTGGAAAGAAAGAGTTAAAAATTCCAAGCATACTGAAGAATTTTTCCTTTCCACCCACCAATAAAGAGGCTCTCACACTCCACGGCCCTGTGAAGTTGCACCGCATACTTTTCCCCTTTCATTATGAAGGTGCACTATATACCCCCCGTGGAGGGACCACCAACATCATACCCCTGTGAAGGGACCACCAAGAAATCCACCACCTGTGAAGGACTACACCCAATCCCCCCTGTGAAAGGCCCCTCTCGGCCCCCCTGTGAAAGGGGGTAAGGAGGGTTCCTCTCCCAGACCCACCATGTGAAGGGCCCCTCTCGGCCCCCCCTGTGAAGGGGGGTAAGGGGG
>CALXSB010000061.1 GCA_944391005.1 uncultured Rickettsiales bacterium
TTTTATATAATTAAATTAAAATTATTAAAAAAATAATCTATCAATAATTTTTTTATATTAAAAATTAAAAATATAAAATTATTAATTCATAAAGTAATTTAAGAAATGCAAAATTATCTAAAAAATACCCTTTAATTAATTATAAAATTATGATAATATAAAGATATAGTTTAAAATATAAAATTAACAATAGGAGTAAAAAATTTGAAAAAAGTAATTTTATCTATTTTTTTATTAATGTTTGCAATTTTATGGGGCATTGGAATATATAAACTTTCTAGTATGAATGCTCAAAACTCTAACGGAAAAAGCACAGATATTATTGCTATGTTTATTGAAGATACTTTGGATGTAACAAATGAATATGGAATAACAGATTCTCATCCAACAGATTCTAAATTAGCTCGTGTATCACAATTAATTAATGCACCTATGAGAAAAGTAATGCATGCGTCAGTTTATTTAGTATTAGCATTTTTGATAATATTTTTCTTAAATGTCTTAATGAACAATAAACACTATATCATAGCACTAATTTTAACATTAGTTTTGTGTGTTGGATTTGCAATATCAGATGAATTTCATCAAACATTCGTAAGTGGCAGAACAGGACAACCTTTAGATGTAGTGATAGATTCTATGGGGGCAATAGTTGGAATTATTATTTATACATCATATTATATTGTGTATAAAAATGGATATAAAAAAGGACTTGAAGAATCCAATCAAATTGAAACAAATTTAGAATAACACCACAGTTTTTGATTTTAAACTGTGGCGTTATTTAATCAAATCATATCTTTTAAATATAGTAATAATCATACTATAAACCAATTTTTTACCTAGTAATTCTCTAAATTTAGTTGTTTTAGATTTACCTTCGTTTCTTAATTTTTCTAGTTCATTTCCTAATCTATCATATACACTTAAAATATCTGTAAGTGCTTTTTCAAATCTTTCTAATCTATCCATATTAATTTTCCTACCTTAACTATTAATTTCTTGTTAGATTATCTTCCAAAACCAATGCTTTTTTGGGGCAAAAATTAGAACATCTTCCACACTTTATACATTTATCATAATCTATTTTTGGAGCATTAAAATTCTCTTGTGATAATGCACTCACTGGACAAACACTTACTGCAGGGCATTTATGATTTTGTGGGCAATTTTCAATTATTATTTTTAATTTCTTTTCCATTATAAGTCCTCCTATAAATTGTAATTATTAAAATTTTATACTAAGTATTGAATTTAAATTTTTATTAAAAATTTATAAATATTTTATCATGTTTTATTTAAATTTTAAAGAAGAATATATTATTTTAAATGATTAGTGTATAAATTAAACAAAAATTTATACCAAAAGCTATAATTAATTAAACTACAGCCTTTGGTATTTAATTAAATAAATATTTTTTAAATCCATTCTCCATATTTTTTGATATAAATTTTCTTTGCAAATAATGCAATAATGCAGTATAAAATAGGAATTCCAATAATTAGAGACATATAAGGTAAAGGAATTGCTACAAGTCCAATAACATTACCAAGCCAAGTAAATGGAACGATAATTCCTACTATAGATAATAATATTGAAGAAAGATATACCATCTTATGTGCATTGCTTTGTATAAAAGGTATTTTAGAAGTTCTTATAATATGCATTCCTAAAAGGTTAGATACAATGCTATAAGAGAACCAAACTGATTGGAATGTTGCTGCATCTCTTAAATGGAATATAAACCATAAACAAGCAAATACAATAAGGTCAAACAATGAACTTAAAGGTCCCATAAATAGCATAAAGTTCTTTAGACTATTTAATTTGAATTGTCTAGGTTTTTGTAAGTATTCTTTATCAACATTATCAAAAGGCAATGTTAATTGACCAAAATCATATAATAAACCTTCTACAAGTAACTGAATAGGGGTTTCTGGTAGAAAAGGTAATAATACGCTAGCAATTATTACAGACATGTCCTCTCCAAAGTTAAATCTTGTTGCCATTTTTATATATTTCATTAAATTTCCAAAAGTTTTTCTTCCTTCTGTTACACCATCTAATAGAACATCTAAATTTTTCTCTAAAAGAATGATATCAGCAGATTCTTTTGCAATATCCACGGCAGTATCTACAGAAATACCAACATCTGAATTTGTTAAAGATGGCGCATCATTTATACCATCGCCCATATATCCAACTACATTTTTGCTTTCCTTTAATACTCTTACAATTCTTGCTTTTTGAATAGGGGAAAGTTTAACAAAAATATTATTCTTTCTTAACAAACGTAAAACTCCTGCATCAGATAGTTTCTCAATCTGGCTTCCCTCAATGATTGACTTTGAATTAATACCAACTTTTTTACAAACACATTTTGTTACTTCTGCATTGTCTCCAGTCAAAACAATAACACGAATCCCAGCATTGTTCAATTTTTCTATAGAGCGTTTTGCACTTTCTTTTGGTGGATCTAAAAAGGCAATGAATCCTATTAAAATCATATTTTTTTCATCTTGAACATTGAAGTCTGTTATATTTTCCAAATCATTTTTTTGGCAAACTGCAATTACTCTTAGACCATCTTTATTTAAGTTAAGAGAAATCTTTTTTACATTTTCTTTTATTTCATTAGTTATAGGACTTATTTTTCCTTGATAATCAACCATTGTACAAATACTTAAAATCTCTTCAACAGCACCTTTAGTAATTAATTGAGTTTTAGTTCCATCAGACACAGCAACGGATAATCTTCTACGAGAAAAGTCAAATGGAATTTCGTCAATTAGTTTATATTGAACTGTGTATTTATCCATACCTTGTTCAAGTCCTCTAGCAATTACTGCTTCGTCAATATTACCTTTAAGTCCTGTTTGAAAATACGAATTTAAAAAAGAATGTTTTAAAACACGGATATCTGCATTTCCATAAATGTCTAAATATTTTTCTAATACAATTTTATCTTCTGTTAGAGTTCCAGTTTTATCTGTGCATAAAATATTCATAGCGCCAAAATTTTGTATAGAATCCAACTTTTTTACTATAGTTTTCTTTTTAGACATTCTTACTGCACCCTTAGAAAGACTTGACGATAAAATTACAGGAAGCAATAGGGGAGTTATACAAATAGCTATTGCAACTGCAAAGGTAAAGGCGGTTATTGTAGAATGCTTCCAAGCATTTAAAATAAATACAATTGGGGTTAATATAAGCATAAATTTAATTAATAGTTTACTAATACTTTCAATACCAAGTTGAAATGCAGACTTAGGTTTACCTGTAGTAATAGTATGAGCAATTTTCCCAAAATAAGTATTATCAGCAGTTTTTATAACTACGCCCTTTGCTGAACCACTTATAACATTAGTTCCCATAAAACAGATTGTATCTAAATCAGATATGCTATCTAAATCATCTATAGATAAACAAGAGTTAATATTTTTTTTAACAGAATCTGATTCACCAGTTAGGGAAGATTGCCTAACATATAAATCCGTTGCCTCTAATATTCTTAAATCTGCGGGAATCATGCTACCTGCAGATAAAACAACCATATCGCCTAATACGACTTCTTTAATTGGAATTTGAATCTCTTTTCCGTCTCTAATAACATTTGCTGTTGTTGCAACTAATTCTTTTAGTTTTTCTGCAGCTTTATTTGAGCGATATTCCTCAAAAAACTCCAAAAGTGTACTTGCAATAACTAAAATTGCAATAACTATAATATTAGCATAGCTAGGTGTAGTTGCAAGATATACATCGGTATAAAATAAGATTGCAACAATTCCAATTAATATTGAATTAAAAGGACTAAATAGACTTGAAAGAAAATAGTGGTACCATTTTTTTTGTTTTGTCTGATGAACTTCATTTAGACCATATTTATGTAGTAGATTCTTTGCTTGTTCAGCAGATAAGCCTTCCTTTGTTACATTATATTCTTTTATAAATTCTTCTTTTGGTAAAATGCATTCTTTAGCATATAGTTCTGAAATAGAAACTTCCTCTTTAGATTTAGCCATTTTTTTTCTCCTTTTTATTTTTTATAATTATACTATTATTATAAAAAAATAAACAGTTTTATTAAAAAAGTATTGAAAAAAATAAAAAAACAAAGTATAATAATTGTGTTATGCAACTGTGGCTTAGCTGGATAGAGCGTTCGGCTACGAACCGGAAGGTCGGGGGTTCGAATCCCTCCAGTTGCACCAATGACGTATCTGTTCGAACTAATAGAACAGAATTGATACAAAATCAATCAGAAAATAAAATCTGGTTGATTTTTTTGTTGCTTAAAAACAATATAAAATCATCCAAACAGAATGACTTTAAAAAAAATTAAGATAATTAGGTAAAAATTACTGTTTAATGAGCTACGTTTTCACTATTATTATTGAGATAAATAAAAACGAGAAAAATATTGAAAATTATTTACAAACAGGCATAATTTATGATAAAATTTTTACACAATCTATGAATAATAGCAAAGTAAATAGAAAATAAGGTAATGAATTTGAATGCTAGGGTTTAGAGAAAATATTATTAAATTTTTTAATATAATACTTAGAAGAAATACTACTCCAATGATTGCAAATGTTACTAAGCAAAACTATGATGAATATAGTAAGACTTATGATACTTTATTCCAAATATTTAGTAAGTTAGATGGAGCAAATGCATATCTTATAGGAGGTATTTCTGCAGCCATTCAAACGAATCAAGATTTATATAGGCAAAATAGTGATATAGATATTATGTGTAATGAAGAAGAACTATCTAGATTCGTCCAAATATTACAAAAAATAGGATATAGTGTAGATGATAGACGAGGTATAAAAACAAGAAATGTAGTAGATGAACATGGGCATTTCCAAGCAATGGATCATGAATTAAATGCTTATACAAGAAATAAGAATATGTTGGACGTTGGAATATTTATTTATCAAGTAAATAGTGGCGAAGTCGTAACTCACTCATATGCTTTTGAAGAAAAAGAAGGAAGAATTGTTGGAACAGAAAAAGTAATGCCTAAAGAATTATTTGATTTGATGTATGATGACAGAATTATTGATTATAAAGGGATGAAACTAAAAACTCAATCCAAAGAATATATTTATATGACTAAAAGTAGAGGTTACAGAGAAAAAGATAAAATAGATGCTTCAGTTATTGAACCAACATTAAATGATAAATCTAAAGCAAAGATATCTAGAATTAAAGAATTAGAAGCAAAAACAAGAACATATAGACTTTTATATGGTAAAGATGGCAAAGTTGAATCAAAAACTAAATTACCTACACTAAAAGAAAAAGTTGATGCTTATTGGAATTATTTATTTATAAAAGATACAACTAAAACTCCTGAACAAATAATTTCAGATGTTTTTCAAAGTGATGAATACCATAGAATACTTGATAGTCATCCTGAAATTGATAGTTTAATAGAAAGCTGGAAAGAAAAAACTAAAAACTATACATATAAAGAAAAAGTTGAATTATTAACACATAGTTATTCAAGACGTCTTAAAGACTTTAGTAAAGAATCAATAGATAATGCTTTAGATTTTTTACATAGAAGACAAATAAATCATGGCAAAAGTGATAATGACATTGAACTTAGTGATGAGGCAAAAGAAATTTTTAAGCTAATGCATGAATATGGACAATCAATAAAGAAAATATTTGTTGATAATAATATTGATCTTACTCATATAACTAATGTTGCACCAGAAAAATTAGAAGGTGGAGAAATTAGAAAATCTTTAGATAGA
>CALXSB010000062.1 GCA_944391005.1 uncultured Rickettsiales bacterium
CTGGTGGTGTGGTGGGTGACCGGAAGGGCGGGGGCAGAGGAGGGTGGTCGGCGCGGGGTGCGTGCGGTCGCCGGTCCGCAGGGGGGTGTGGGGGAGGTCCGGCACGGGGGGGGTCTGGGAGAAGCCCTTCACAGGAGGCCGAGAGGGGCCATTCACAGGGGGGAAGGGACATGGACCCCTTGACAGAGGGGAAGGGACATGGGCCCCTTAATATGGTGGTTGATAGGGGTCCTTCACATGAGGGTGAAACTGAGAGGTAAACTCGTACCCCCTGACAGTGGTGGTGGATTAGTGTGTGGCTATTCACATGGTTATGATAAGCTAAGATATAAATAATAATTGCTATAAAAATTTAATTAGGTTATTAATATATGATAAATTATTTGTGTGATGGGTCTATTGTATTTTTTTAAAAATTGCTTATATTATCTAGTAGTAATAAAAAATAAAGCGGAGTTAAAATGGCGGAAAAAGAAAAGTTTGAATTTGGCGTTGAAGTTAAAAAAATTTTGAAGTTGATGATACATTCTTTGTATACTAATAGAGATGTGGCGGTTAGGGAATTGATTTCAAATGCTTCGGATGCCTGTGATAAATTGAGGTATAAGGCAACTCAAGATGATAAACTTTTAGGCGATGATAAGGAGTTAAAAGTAAAAATTGAAATTGATAAGGATAAAAGAACATTGTCAATTATTGATAATGGTATAGGTATGGAAAGGGCTGAGTTGATTTCTCAATTGGGAACAATAGCTAAGTCTGGAACGGAAAATTTTTTGAAAAGTTTGGGTGATGATGATGCTAAAAATTTGCAGTTGATAGGACAATTTGGTGTTGGTTTCTATTCTGCTTTTATGATTGAAGATAAAGTTGAAGTTATTTCAAGAAAGGCTGGAAAAAAGAAAGTCAATAGATGGGAGTCTGAGGGTGATGGAAAATATACTGTTGAAGAGGTTAATGAAGAATATCCAAGAGGAACAAGGGTTATATTATATCTAAAGCCTGATCAAAATGATTTTTTAGATAAGGTTTATTTGGGAAATATTATAAAACTTTATTCTGACCATATTAATGTTCCTGTTGAATTGCAAATGGATGATGGAAAATTTAAGGTTATGAATACTGGTTCTGCACTATGGACAAGACCTAAAAATGAAATAACAAAGGAACAATATAATGAATTTTATACCCATGTATCCCATATGCCTGGCGAACCTTTTTTAACGCTGCATAATAAGGCTGAAGGTGTCATTGAATTTACGAACTTGATTTTTATTCCTGATAGAAAGCCTATTGATTTATATATGCCCGAAAGAGAATCAAAAATTAAGCTATATGTAAAAAAAGTATTTATTACAGATGATGCAGTGCAGCTTTTACCTGCATATCTAAGATTTGTAAGAGGAATTGTTGATAGTGAAGATTTACCTTTAAATATAAATAGGGAAAGCCTGCAATATAATAATTTGGTTGAAAAAATTAAAAAATCTTTAACTAAAAGAATTTTAAGCGAGCTTGAGAAAAAAATGAATGAAGAGCCCGAAGAATATAAGAAATTTTGGGATAATTTTGGTCCTGTTGTAAAAGAAGGCTTGTGCGAAGGTAGTATTTACAATACAGAAATATTGAATATTTGTAAATTTTATTCAAGTAAATCACCGGATAAAATGATTACATTGAATGAATATGTTGAAAGAATGAAACCAAAACAGGAGAATATTTTTTATATAACTGGGGATTCTGTTGAGGCGCTTGAAAATTCTCCACAAATGGAAGGTTTTAAGGATAAGGATATTGAAGTATTGTATTTGATTGATACGGTTGACAATTTCTGGGTAACGGTTCAAAATGACTATAAGGGCAAAGATTTTAAATCTATTACTAAAGGCGATATAGATATTGAAAATTTAAACGATGAACCTCAGGATACTGAAGATGATGAAGAAGTAAAGTTTGATGATGAGAAAAAAGAAAACAAAACAAAAGATATTACTAACAGCAAGTATGATGGTTTAATCAATTTTATCAAGGATACATTGAAGGATAAAGTAAATGATGTAAAAGTATCTAAAAAATTAACTTCAAGTCCTGTATGTCTTGTTGCCGATAAAAAAGCTATGGATATTAGACTTGAAAGATATCTGCTTGATCAAAATCAGATTCAAAGGGGTATGCTAAAAAATATAGAGATAAACACAAAACATCCAATAATACAAGAAATAAATGAAGATATTGCAAAACCAGAAAAGCTAGAAGAAGCAAAAGAGATTGTATATACTTTATTTGACGAAGCTTGTATTATAGAGGGCGAGCCTGTTTCAAACCCTGGTGATTTTGCTAGAAGACTTAATAAACTGTTAGAAAAAAATAAATAACAGAAATATATTCTCATTTTAATATTGATACTTAAATGATAATATGTGTAAGACTAAGAAAGGGGTATATAAAATATACCCCTTTTTTATTAAAAAGCTTGATAAGCCTACTTTACGATTACCTGATCGTCTTTTACGTCAACTTTAATTTTTTTGTCCGGTCTAATTTCTCCAGATATAATCTCGTTTGCAAGCAAGTTTTCAACATCCCGTTGAATTACTCTTCTTAATGGTCTTGCACCGTAAATTGGATCATATCCTTTGTCCGCCAAATATTTGTAAAGTTCTTCTGTCCATTCAATCTTGTAGCCTTTTTCTTGAAGTCTCTTTTCAAGCTGTCCAAGTTGAATTCTGACAATACCGTCAATGTTGTTTTTGCTTAGTCTGTGGAATAAAATTATTTCATCAAGTCTATTGATAAATTCAGGCTTGAAGGCTTTTTTAACTTCATCCATTACTAAGTCATATACAGATTCGGCATCCTGATCATCCTTTAGTCCGGCTAAATATTGAGCTCCTAAGTTTGATGTCATGATTATTATGGTGTTTGTAAAGTCAACAGTTCGTCCTTGCCCGTCTGTTAATCTTCCATCGTCTAAAACTTGAAGCAAAATATTAAATATGTCAGGGTGGGCTTTTTCAACTTCATCAAATAATATTACTTGATAAGGTCTTCGTCTGACAGCTTCTGTCAATATACCGCCTTGATCATAGCCAACATATCCTGGAGGCGCGCCAATTAATCTAGCAACGGCATGTTTCTCCATGTATTCGGACATGTCAATTCTTAACATTGCTTTATCATCATCAAACATAAACTCTGCTAAAGCTTTGCATAATTCTGTTTTACCAACACCTGTT
>CALXSB010000063.1 GCA_944391005.1 uncultured Rickettsiales bacterium
CATGTATTCCATGAATGTTTTTACTAAATCGCATGCAATTTTGTCTGCTTCTTCATTATTATTTCCGAAAGGAATGTAGTCGCCTTCTCTTTCAAAATCAACAGCTAAACCTTTATCGTTTCTTATAACTTTTACTTTGCAATTTTTAATGGCGTTTAGTGAGTCTGCAACTATTGAAAGACCTGCTATGCCTGATGCTTCAAATCTTTCTACATCTGTGTCGTGCAACGCCATTTCATAGGCTTCATAGTCATATTTGTCGTGCATGTAGTGAATTATTTTTAAAGCGTTGCAATAGGTTTTTGCAAGCCATTTCATCATTTGTTTGAATTTGGCCATAACTTCGTCGTAGTCTAAATATTCGCTTGTTATAGGTTCAAACATTGGTGCTACTTGCTCGCCAAGCATTTCATCCTTGCCGCCATTGATGGCGTAAAGAAGACATTTAACAAGATTGGCTCTTGCACCGAAAAATTGCATTTGTTTGCCGATTTTCATAGATGAAACGCAGCATGCAATACCGTAATCATCACCATAAATTGGTCTCATTAAATCGTCATTTTCGTATTGAATTGCCGATGTATCAATGGAAACTTTTGCACAGAATTTTTTCCAATTTTCTGGTAAATTTTCAGACCATAAAACTGTAAGGTTTGGTTCTGGTGCAGGACCTAAATTGTATAGTGTATTTAAGAATCTAAAGGAAGTTTTTGAAACAAGCGTTCTACCGTCAACGCCCATACCTCCAAGCGATTCTGTAACCCAAGTTGGATCGCCCGTAAAAAGAGAATTGTATTCTGGAGTTCTTAAGAATCTGACAATTCTCAATTTAATAATCATTTGATCCACAAGTTCCTGTGCCTCTTCTTCTGTCAATTTTCCTTCAGCTATATCCTTTTCAATATAAATATCAAGGAAAGTTGAAACTCTTCCGAGAGACATTGCGGCACCGTCTTGATCTTTTACTGCACCTAAATAGGCGAAATAAACCCATTGGACAGCTTCTTTTGCATTTTGGGCAGGTTTAGAAACATCAAAGCCATAATTAGCGCACATCTTTTTAAACGATTTTAAAGCATTGATTTGCTCTGTTATCTCTTCTCTTTTTCTGATTATGTCTTCGTTGTATTCATCACCACCTGTGTTTTTAAAATCTTTTTGTTTTTCCTGTATTAATCTATCAACTCCATAAAGTGCAACTCTTCTATAATCGCCAATAATTCTACCTCTGCCATAGGCGTCAGGCAAACCTGTAATTATATGGGCATGTCTGCAGGCTCTAATGTCATCATTATAGGCAGAAAATACGCCGTCGTTGTGAGTTTTTCTATATTTTGTAAAAATTTCTTTTGTTAATGGATCAATTTCATAACCGTAGGATTTTAGGGCTGTCTCAACCATTCTTAAACCACCTTTTGGGAAAATACCTCTTTTCAACGGCTTGTCAGTTTGAAGTCCAACTATGGTTTCATTATCTTTATCAATATAACCGGCACCATAGGTTTCAAGTCCTTGAGGAAGTTTTGTTTCAGCATCATAAACTCCTTTTTCTCTCTCAACCTTAAACATTTCTGTAAGCTTGTTCCATACTTTTTTTGTCTTTTCTGTTACTGGTTTTAAAAATTTTTCATCTCCTGTGTAGGGAGTATAATTTTCTTGAATAAAATCACGAACATCTATTTCTTCTTTCCAATATTCGCCTTTAAAGTTCATTCTGCATCTCCTTATTTATTAATAAGATAATTTTATTTTTTCTTTTTCTTAATAGCAAGAAAATTGTTTATTTATATTTTATCTTCTAAAAAATTGCTTTAATTTTATAAATAATTTTTAAAAAAAACTAGACTTTAATAACTAAACATTTATTATTTAATTATTGATTGTAGTTAATAAATTATGATTGATTATATTTTATATCACTATCCACTATGTCCATTTTCAAGGAAAATTAGATTTCTCCTTGATGAGTTTGGAGTGCCATATAAATTGAAAGAAGTAAAATTTTGGAAAAGAAATGAGGACATATTAAGGTTGAATCCCGCAGGTGATGTTCCCATTTTAGCAAATGAGAAAGAAGGTATAATAATAGTTGATAGTTTTGTAATAGCTGAATATTTGGATGACGTATATTCAAAAAATACAGACCTTTTAAGAGTCTCTTTCTTGTCTGATAATGAATTAGAAAAAGCTGAAATTAGAAGACTTGAAATGTGGTTTGATAAGAAATTTTATAATGAGGTTAGCAAATATATTCTTGAAGAAAGAGTATATAATACTTTTTTAGAAAAAACTGACATAAATACAAAAAGGTTGAAGGCAGGACAAAAAAATTTAGATCCTCATTTAAGATATATAGAATTTCTTTTAGATAGAAGAAAATGGCTGGCTGGAGAAAATTTTTCGCTGGCTGATATATCAGCTGCAACACAAATATCATCTCTAGACTATTTAGGGGAAATAAGTTGGAGTAAATATAAAATATTGAAAGATTGGTATTTAACTATAAAGTCAAAAATTGCTTTTCATGGCATATTAAAGGATAAAATAGAGGGCTTTACACCTTCTAAATATTATAGTGAATTTGATTTTGATTAGTATGAGGATAATTAAACCTAAAGCAGTTATTTTTGATTGGAATGGCACATTAGTTTATAATAATAAAGATAATCTTATAAAACTTTTGCCTAATGCTTTTAGAGTAATTAAAAAGCTTAATGAAATGGGTATACTAATATCTATTGTAAGCAATACCTATTCATCATTTTTAAACAGAACAATAAAAAGATATCAGCTCAACAAATATCTATTAAATGTAATAGGCACAAGAGGTGAAGTTGAATACAGAAAGCCCAGCAAGGAAGTTGTTGAGTATGCTCTTATTGGTTCTGAAATAGATGACATAAATTGCGACACAGTATGGATGATAGGAAATAGTTTTCAAGATATTCAAACTGCCTATAATGCTGGAATAAGACCAGTTGTTTTTGGCGATGATTTACTTAGCGAAATTTTATATACAGAAGGGATAGATAAAAACAAAGGGGCTATTTATTTTAAAAACCATTTGGATATATTAAATAAGTTAGAGGAAATTAACAATGAAAACGCCTAAATTTTGGAAAAGTAAAAATGTTATATCTTTTTGCTTATATCCATTATCCATTGTTTATGGACTATTTAGAAAGATACATGTATTATCATCAAGAGAGTATAAAGCCAATATTAATATTATTTGTGTTGGCAATGTTGTTGCTGGAGGATCTGGAAAAACACCAATATCTTTAAAAATAGGTGAAATTCTAAAAGATAAAAATATTAAGTTTGCATATTTAAGCAAAGGATATAAAGGCAGTTTTAAAAATTTTACAAAAGTTGATATAAATAAGCATAAAGCTAGTGAAGTTGGCGATGAGCCATTAATTTTAGCTGAAGTTGCTGATACATTCATATGCAAGAATAGAAAAACAGCTATTGAAATGTTGTCTAAAAATTATAATTATGACACGATAGTCATGGATGATGGTTTTCAAAATCCAACAATATTTAAAAATAAAAATATTGTTGTAATTGATGGCGAATATGGAATCGGCAACGGTGAATTGTTGCCGGCTGGTCCTATGAGAGAAAGTTTAGAAAGTGCAATAAAAAGAACTACATTTTTTATAATAATCGGGCAAGACAAACAACATATTGAGGAAAAACTAATAGATCATAATATAAATGTCATTAGAGCCCATATTGTTGAAGAAAACCAGCCGGACATAAATAAAAAATATATTGCTTTTTGCGGTTTGGGAAGACCAGAAAAATTTTTTAATAGTCTAAAAAATAAAGAATATAACGTAATTAAAGAAATTTCCTTTGCAGACCATTATAAATACAGGGATGACGATATTTCAAAATTATTATCAGAGGCTGAAAAATTTGATGCACAGCTTATAACTACAAAAAAAGATTTAGTAAAAATACCAGAAAATTATAGAGAAAAAATTGAATGTTTAAATATAGATATAAAATTTTATAATAATGAAGAATTTAAGGAGTTAATTTTACAATGAAACAAGAAACAAAAATGACAAAGATTATATATAAACTTCAAGCTTTTGGTTTGTATATTTTGGGTAAATTTTTCCTGCTTGTTGGTATTAGAACATCAAGTTTTATAGGCGGACTCATATTTACTATTTTTGGTCCATTTACGCCGCCAACTATAACTGCAATGAAGAATATCAAAATGGCAATGCCAGAGCTAACATTTTTTCAAAGATTTAAAATAGTTTTGGGAATGTGGAATAATTTAGGCAGAGATTTAGCGGAATTCGTCGGTTTCCACTCAAGCAATTTTAATGAATTTGAAAAATACATCAATATAGACAGCGAAACTGATAGGGTTTTAAAAGAAATAAAAAATAATCAAAATGGTGAACTTATATTTACGGCCCATTTTGGAAATTGGGAATTATTTTCAAGAGTATTTAACAAATATGATCTTCCAATTTCTGCAATATACAGAGAGATGAACAACAGATACGCTGAGGATATAGTTTTAAACTATAGAGCGGACAGCAAAATTGAAATGATGCCGAAGGGAACAAAAGGCGTTATAAAGTTAATAAGAAGTCTAAAAAGCGGCAGAAAAGTCTTTATGCTTGTGGATCAGCGTTTAAGTAATGGCATAGTAGTTCCATTTTTCAACATGCCATCGCAAACATCGGATGCTACTGCAACATTTGCTTTAAAATATGGATACAAAGTTTATTCAGCTGTAGTATTTAGACGAAGTTTCTCCTGCTATTTTGATGTTAAAATAAGAGAATTTGATATTATAAATACAGGAAATTTTGAAAATGATGTAAGGGAAAACACTATAAGAATAAATCAAATGATTGAAGAATGGATAAGGACTAAGCCTGAGCAATGGTTTTGGGTTCATAAAAGATGGAAACAATAAATTATATAAAGTAAATTATATTTTTAATAATGAAAAATATTTTTAAAAATTTTATAGATACAAACTCAAATGATGAAGTATTAAAGAAGACAAGATTAATTTTTGTTTTAGTTTGTTTGCTATTGGTTTTTTTTATATTATCATGTAAATTAATATATATAGCTGCTTTTTTAAAAAATGACGCAATATCACTAAGTGATATTAATCCTTCTTTTAAAAAGAGGGTTGATATTATAGATAGAACCGGCATAAAACTTGCATCTGACATTGAACTTGTAAATTTTTATCTAAATCATGAATTAGTCTCAAATCCTAAACAATCAACAAAAATAATAAAAAAAATATTTCCTGAAATAAATGAAGAAACATTATATGAAAGATTAATTAATGACAGTAATAAGGCTAAATATATTTTAGTAAAAAGAAATATAACACCTAGACAACAAAATCTTATAAAAAATTCTGGCATAATAGGGTTTGAATTTAATAGCACTGTCGGACGCATTTATCCGCACAAAAATCTTTTTTCGCATGTTGTTGGCTATGTTGATGTAGATATGAAGGGAATCGCGGGACTAGAAGCACAATATAATGACTATCTTAACAATCCATCAAATAAACCTCTTCAACTGACATTGGATATAAGAGTTCAATCAATATTAAGACAGCAGCTATTAAAGGCTATTGAAAAATATAAGGCAAAATCTGCAATTGGAATTGTTAGCGAGGTTAAAACTGGCAATATTTTGGCAATAGTAAGTCTACCCGATTTTGACCCGAATCAACCCAATTTATATTCAGAGGATGCTTTATATAATAAGGCTACATATGGAGTTTATGAGATGGGTTCAATTTTTAAAGTATTTACAATAGCACTTGGACTTAATGAAAACATAATAAATCTTAATAAAAACTATGATATTTCTCAAACAATAAACTATGGAAAATATCAAATAAAACAAGAATATTATAGCAAGAAATATTTAAATCCGGAAGAAATATTAGTTAGATCTTCAAATGTAGGTGCTGGATTGATAGGATTAGAAATAGGTGATGAAAAAATGAAAAATTTTCTAAATCTAATTGGCATGTTTGAGAGAATACCTGCTAATTTTCCATCGCTTGCAAGACCACTATTGCCACGTATATGGAGAGATATAAATACAATTACAGCTTCATATGGCCACGGCATAGCAGTAACGCCATTGCACGTTGTAATGGCTATTGGCGGAATAGTTAATGATGGTGTAATGAAGATACCAAGATTTACAGAATTTGATAGTTTTGATGATATTAAAATTATTAGTAAAAAAACATCAGACACTATGAAGTATATGCTAAGAGAAGTTGTAAAAAATGGAACCGGATGGAGGGCTAACACTCTAGGATATTCGGTTGGTGGAAAAACAGGTTCAGCAAGATTATTAAAAAACGGGCAATATCAAGAGGGAAATATAATGGCAAACTTTGTTGGAATATTTCCAATGAATAATCCATATTATCTAGTATATGTAATGATTGAAAGTCCATATGTGCCCGAATTAAAGGATAATATTTCCGGCGGAACGATTGCTGCACCTGTTTTTTCAAGAATAGTTGAAAATATAGCACCAGTTCTTAATGTTATGCCATATATAAATAGAATTGAATAAAAGTTGAATATAACAAAAGTTGAATAAAAAAATGGTCATAAATGACCATTTTTAAATTCTATCTATTTTTAAAACTATTTAACTGAATCTTTTAAAACTTTACCAACAGTAAATTTAACTTTTTTACCTGCAGGTATTTTGATTTCTTTACCAGTTCTAGGATTTCTACCAGTTTTAGCTTTTGTAGGAACAACCTTAAAGCTACCGAAACCGATTAAAGAAACATCTTCACCTTTCTTTAAAGCTTCTAAAATAGTTTCAACAAATGAATCTAAAAATAATTCAGAAGCAACTTTAGTGTTTCCAGTTTTAGAAGCAATAGAATTTATTATATCTGTTTTAAACATTTTTTTTAAATTTATTGTTAACATTGATTACAGATTAAAACATTATTTTATATAAGTAAATAGTTTTTTGAAAAAATTTTTTTATTTTTATAGAAAAATATTTTTTTAGCAACAACCATTGTAAATACAGGGTTGAATATAAAATTAATAACCTCTATTATTTTTAATTATTTAAAAATACTGTTTTGTCCTAATATATTAATTATTTTTATTGTCTTTTATATTTTATATTTTTATAATTTTTTCATAGGATATAATTTTGTTAAAAAAATGTTAAGTATATTAAAAAATAAAAAATTTTTTATTTCTTTTACAATAATTCTTCTTAGTATTTTAATCTTAATATCAGGATTTTATTTTGTAAAAAACAAGCTGACATTAAAAAATGAAATGCTTTCAATACAAGAAAACTATTTAAAAAATTATTCTAGAAAAAAATTTGTTAAAAATGCATTAAAAAACATTGACTTATATAATAAAAGTTTAATGCAAAACTATATTTTAAATAATTTTGACCTATTTCTAAAAAATAACAATAATTTGCTATCATCGGTAATTGATTATGCCAATTTATATAAAGATAGCTTTGATCAATTATCTAAATTAAAAAATATAAATGGTATTAAATCTAAAGATTATAGAGAAATTCACAAATATCTAAACAAGTTTGAATATCAAAAAGCAATAGAAAAATTGCAATATTTAACATTGGAAAATAATAGCAATGATATTTTAGCACAAAAGAATTTTTTTGAAGGTATGATTTATGAATTGCAATTTAATTTATTAAGTGCTAAAAATTCTTATTTAAAAGCTACACAATTAAACTCTTTTGAAGCAAAATATTATAATAATCTAGGTAAAGTATACTATAGATTATATGATTTTGATAAAAGTATTGCTGCATTTAATAATGGATTAAGCGTTCCAAATTTTACAACTAAAAAAAATAAAAACCAAGAACTTGAGCTATTAAAAAATTTAGCCAATGTTTATAACACAACTAAAAGCTTTGAAAAGTCATTTAAAACCTATTCAAATATATTGGTTAATACACTAAATATTGATGATACCAATTATGAATGGCTATCAATTTATAATCTTGCAATTATAGAATCTATCTATGGAAATTATAATACTTCAATTGATTATTTAAAATATTCATTGAAGTTGGCCATAAAGATGAAAAATAATGAATATATAGCAAAATCATTAAACGCTTTATCTAAAATAGAGTATAAATATGGCAATTATGAAAGCGGAAAAAGAAATGGATTGAAAGCTATTAAATATGCTAAAAAAATTTCAAACTTAGGTCTAATGGCCGACAGTTCATACAACGTTTGTTTAAACTATGAATTTTTAGGAAGGGTCGATTTAGCATTAATATACTGTAATAAAGCAATAGAAATAAACGATATTCTTGGCAAAATTCTCAATAGGCCAGAATACTATCAAAATAATGGTAAAATTTATAGTTTTGTTAGCTTTTTGAGAAATTATAAAAAATCTTTAGAATATTATACAACTGCCTATAAAATATCAAAACAATATGGTTTATTATTAAGCGAAGTTTCGTCGCTTGATGGAATGTCGGAAAACGAAACTATGTTGAATAATTTTCAAAATTCTATTGAATATTTAAAAAAATTAGAAATTTTAGAAGATGATATAAAAATCAATACATGCAAGGATTGCAACTATGCAAATATAATGTGGAGAGATGGCAGAACAAAAGAAGCAATTAAATTATTTAAAAAAGCAATATCCTATGCAATGATGACCAATAACAATCTATCTTTATCATCATTATCTTCTAATTTAGCTATCATATACTACGACAATGAAGAATATAACAAGGCTTTAGAATATTCAACACTGGCCTTAGAAGCTGATAAAAAAATATATAGGTTTGATCATCATTATATAAAATTTCAAGAAGGATGGCAGAAAAAAATTTTAAATCAAATTAATAACAAAAAAAGGTAAATGATATGATCATTGAAAAATTTGAAAAAATGAATAATTTTCTTATGAAAAATATTTTAGTTATAATAGCCATACTAATACTATTATATTTATTTATGGGTTTTAGTTCATCTGATATTCAACCAATGCCAATGCAAGAAGCACAATACGACATGGTTATATCTCCACGAATGGCAAAAATGTCAGATTCATCCCCAATGATGTTAAGTGCTAGAAACTATGCTTCTACTGGAGTCGGCAGCAGTGAAAAAATTGTAAAAAACTTTGCTTTATCAATTGAATCTTCTGACGTTGAAAAAGCAAAATCAATAGTTGAAGATGAAGTAAAAAAACTAAATGGTTTGTTGGATAATTTTTACTCCTACAATTATTCTGGAAACGAATTGGCCTATAATTTTTCAATAAGAATTCCAGCTGATAAATCGGATGAAGCTATAGAATTCTTTAAAACTTTAGGCATAATAAAAAGCGAAAGCAGTTCTGCTGCAAACGTTTCAGAAGAATATTCTGACAATAAAGAAAAATTAAAAAATTTATACTTAAGAAGAGATAGATTAAGAGAAATGATGAAGGTAAAAACTCAAAATTTATCAGATGTTATAGCTGTTGATAGAGAATTAAATAACGTGCAAAATAGTATAGACATGCTTGAGAATGCAAACAAAAAAATTGACTCTAATGTTTCCTATTCAAGAATTGATTTATCAATAATACCAGAAGTAAACATTGATAATTTTAACAATTCACAATGGCGTATCAGCACATCATGGAAATCTGCTGTCAACAGCCTAATTACTTTTGGACAAAAAAGCGTTGATTACGGCTTTAAATTTATAACTTTTTTACCGGTAATAATAATAGTTATAATTTTATTGCTGATATTAAAAACTATTCTACAAAAAATATTTGCAAAGAATAATTAAAACATTACCCATAAACACAGTATGAGATAAATAATATTTATCTCATATTTTATTTGAAAAATTAAAAAAAGTATTTAGACTAAAATTATTAAAATAAATTATTTTATTTATGACAGATATCAAACAGAATGTAATCAATTACAATAATGTTTTTTCCTCCTGCTATAAAAAAGATAAAATAGTTGTGTCAGAAAGAATAAAGGAACATTCACTCATATACATAAATTCGGGTTTGCTACAAATAAAATACAATAACAAAGAATATGACTTTAAAAAAGGTGATTGTGTTTTTTTAAAAAGAAGCCATGATGTTCAATTAACAAAAAAACCATTAAATGATAATGAATATTTTTCTGGTGTTTTTTTTATATTGGATAAAGAGTTTTTATCATCAAAATTTAAAAAATATAAAAATTTAGATTACGAAGTAGAAACTAGTCCAATAATTCCAATACAAAAGCATCCTGTATTATCTACATTTTTTGATATCTTTATTAGTTATCGTGAGACTGGCATACAACCAGATCCAGATATTGTTGAATTAAAAAAATCAGAAGCACTAGATATTTTATTAAAAATAAAGCCGTCATTAGTTAAAAGTTTATTTGATTTTAATAAACCTTGGAAAATAGATCTAAAAAACTTTATGAATGAGAACTTTACAAGTGATATGACAATTCAAGAGTTTGCACACTATACAGGAAGAAGCCTATCAACTTTCAAAAGAGACTTTAAAGAAACATTTAACGAAAGTCCACACGAATGGTTAAAAAATAAAAAATTAGATGAAGCCTATAAACTAATAAAAGAAAATAAATTAAAAGCTTCAGATATATATATGGACTTAGGATTTAAGACATTATCACATTTTTCTGACTCATTCAAAGACAAGTTTGGCATCAGACCGACAGCAATTTAACCTATATATACTTTTAAGATATTAATATATAAAATAAATATATTAATATCTCTTATTTTTATTATTCCCAAGATCTGCTAAAATCTTCATCTTTAAACAAATTAATTAATCCGCTAATTTGCTTTAATCTTAAAAGTTCTTCTATATCCATGCCAATATTTTTCATAATCCACGAATCAGACATGCCGCTTGCTACAAGCTCCTCAACTATTTTAACCATCAATTCAGTGGAATGAGATCCTCTTGCTCTGTTATGTCTTATGGTGCTCGCCATTCTATCGCTTAATGGTTTATCTATAACAGAAACAGGAAGCATGCCTTCCTCTCTTTTATAAATATCTTTATGGGTTTTTATTACAATATATCTATGGAATCCATCAACAATTTCATATCTGTCTATTTCTTTTATATAGTAGCAAACTATTGGCATTGTATATCCATCCTCTAGAATTGATTTATAAAGTAGTTTCAATTCAGGTGTAGCCACAATATTTGGATTATAAGAGTTTGCCTGTATTTTTTCTACAGGAACTCTCTGTATATTATAAACTGGACTTATAAATTTTTCTTTCTGTTTTGTCATATTGTTTTAATTTTTTGATAAAATTTAATTATAAATTTTTATATTTTTCAAGAGCCGATTTCCTTTGTGATTGATCATTTTTTGTCGGAGTAAAACCCATATATTTGCAATACCAATCGTTTTTTAATATACATATACACATTCTTTTAAACGACGGAACTGTCTGAAAATTATCAACATTCACATCATCTGGATATTCATCAAAAACAATTAAATCTTTATTTGACTTTTTACTAATCTTACCCCTATTTGTAAATTTAACTCCTGTTTCTCTTAATTGTTGTATTGTTTTATCATCCAATACACCACCCTTCTCTTTCCAAAATCTAATACTAGTAGCAAACCTACTTTCATAATTAAATCTTGTCTTTTCATCTAAAGTAGATAAAAGAAATCTTAAATATTCCTGCCAAGTAAAATTTTCTGGTTTTGTGATTGATTTCCACCCCATTACCGTTGTCCCGCCATATATTCCAGCAAAATTTACTCCATTAACTCTGCTTATCATTTTTCCCCACATATTTGGATCAATTATTTTATATAATTTCAAAGCAGAGCTTGCACAATCATTAAATGGGCTTGCAACTCTCATTTTATCAATCGGAACACCAGCCTGATAAAATAAATCATAAATCGGATTATAATCAAAATTAAATTTTGCATTAGCAACCCACACATCTCTAACTGTCCAATCATATAGCGGATACGCATTATAGGAACCATTTTTTAATTCATAAATATAATTTTTATCCTCATATTTTCTAAAACCGTTTCTTATCCTTAAATATCTGCTAAAACTCTCATCGGCCCTTATGCCAATTAAACCTATAGTTTTTCCATTATTTTTATTTTGACTTGCATACCAACCAGCAAACGATATATTAAAATCATAATCAGTCATATTTTCATTATAATATTCTCCAAAATTATGATTATATATATTTATACTATTAATTGGCAATTTTCTTACCCATAAATTTTTTTCTTTTAAATTCCATGGTTTCCAATATCCTTTATTCATACTAATAGCATTTTGTGCTTTTAATGGCAAACAAATATGATATAAATCTATATAATTCTTATACTTCTTTTCCATAAACTCAACAAATTCAATAGTTTTCTGATATTGGCATTCATAATCAAGATGATACACTCCTATTTTTCTATTAAGATTGTTATCCTTTATATATTTTATGGCCATATTTAATAAAAGAGTGCTATCTTTTCCACCAGAAAAAGCCACATATATGTTTTTAAATTCTTTAAATATATAATCTAATCTTTTAAGACAAGCTTCATATACATTTATATCTATATATTCTTTCATAACTTTATTTTGAGTTAGTCATAAATTTTAATTTTATACAAAAATTATATACAAAAATTATATATTTGCAACATTTTTATATATATTGGTTATATTTATATTATAAATATAATAGTGTATTAATAATAAGAAAAATAATAATTTATTTTTTTATTATTTCTTAAATTTTTGCATAACATAGCTCAATTAATATCAAATACAACTAAATATTAGATATAATATACATAAACAACTTATAGTTATAATATGACATCTTTTATAAAATGCAAGAAAATTATCTAAATAACACCAGCCCTCAAGCAATCTTGAATATGTATTAATCCAATAACTTTTTTTGAATTTTTATCATCAGTCGCAAATAATACTTGTATATAATTATTATCATCTCCAACGCCTTTTTGCATAATTTTCACAGCATCAAGAGCAAACATATCTTTTGTTATAGTGATTGGATCTTTTGTCATTATATCAGTAATTTTTTCATCCATCAGATTTTTGTGTTGAATTAATTTTCTTTTAAAATCTCCATCAGTTATTATACCTATTAAATTGTCGTTTTTATCAAGTATTCCAACGCAGCCCAATGGTTTTTTAATCATTGTATCTATCATAGTCTGCATTGAATCAGTATCATGAACCAACGGCAATTCATCGCCTTTATGCATAATTTCCTCAACCTTTAGCAAAGCAGTTCCAAGTTTTCCACCCGGATGAAAAATTTTATATTTATCTTTATCAAAATGCTTTGCATTAATTAGAGCAGTTGCAACAGCATCCAAATATGCTAAAATCATTATTTCTGAAGTAGTTGGAGAATTAACAGCATTTGTCTGTTCCACATTTTCCAAAACAACAGGAATTGTTGCAGCTTGCGCTAAAAACGAATTTGGATTTCTCGTGATGCCAATTAGTGTTATATCAAACCTTTTACAATAGGCTATTATATCATTAATTTCTTTTGACGCACCAGAATTTGATAACAATATTACAGTATCATCTTTTGAAATCATACCAAGATCCCCATGGCTTGCCTCATTCGCATGCACATAATACGCCAGCGTTCCAGTTGAAGCTAAAGTTGCAGCAACTCTATGGGCTATATAACTAGGCTTTCCAACACCACTCAATATAACTCTTCCCTTTGTCTTTAAAATCGCTTTTACCACATTTTCAAATGTGTCATTAATTGAATTATCAAGCAGCGATTGCAATCCTTTTATTTCTGTTTTAACAGAATGCAAACCATATTCCTTATAATTTGTCATTTATGCCCATTATTTTTAATCTACCTAAAATTTAACTATTTTTTTTAAAAAAACAATGGTTAAATTATTCTATTTAATGTTTTAATTATTTTGCTTATGTGATACATAATATAAATTTCAATATTTTTAATACTTTTATTGCTATATATAATTTAAAACCGTAAAAAACAAAGAATATATGACAAATTTCACATGATTCCATGAGAAATTTTATAGAGCCATATTGTTATAGAACAGCCTGTGAAGCACACCTTTCCCACTAATCCGCCCACTGTGAAACCCCCCCACTCACCCCACTATGAAGGGGATTATCCATTTCACCACAATGTAAATGCGACCTCTTGGTCCCACATGCGAATCTCATTTTTGCCACCCTGTGAATCTCAATATCTATCCCATGTGAAGGGGGTTCCTCTCTACGCCCCACCGGTGAAGCGGGGGAAGGGGTTGCCCTCTCAGTCCCCCCATGTGAATGTCCCCACCCAATATCAGCACATGTCAAGAGCCCCTCCAAGCCCCCCTTGTGAATGGTCCCTCACAGCCCCCCTGTAAAGGGGCCATCTCGGCTCCCTCGTGAATACACTATCCTTGCCCCAATGTGAAGATCCCTCATTTTCACCCCCCTGTGAAGACCCCCTATTGCCACCATGCGAAGCCCCATTACCCCTCTATAAAGCCCCACTCTTGTCCCTCTATGAAGGCCCTCCTCTTGCCCCATCTGTCAAGGCCCACTATCACCCCCCTGTGAAGGGGGCAAGGTGGTTCCTCTCCCAGCCCCCCTGTGAAGGGCCACTCCCAGACCCCCCTGTCAAGGGGGGATAGGGGGTTCAAAAAACTGTTTTTATATATTCACACTGCCAATATATTAATAAGAATAAATAGATAAGAAAAATAAATAGATAAATAATATAAAAATATATGTAATAGTAGTAATAATAACAATTAATAATTAATAATAAAAAATACTTTTATTTTTATATATAAGATTACAATTATTAATTTATTAATTTATTAATTTATTAATTTAATTAATTTATTATTTTATTATTTTATTATTATATTTTAATTCTTAAACCTTAATCTTTAATATTTTTTATTCTTAATTTTTAATTTCTTTATTGTATAGCCCATTGTAGGTGTAATTTTCAATTTATAATTTTTTAATTTCTATATCAACCCACCGTCCCTTCGGGACACCTCCCTTACGAAGGGAGGCGAACCCCCCTATCCCCCCTTCACAGGGGGGTGAATTGGGCAGTGCCTTCACAGGTAGGAGTGGGAGAGACTTAACGGGATTGATGCATAAAGCTTTCTTTGATAGGTTGCTATAAATGAAAGTCCCTTAACATAAGGTTAAAATATGAAAAGCCCCAACTTGAACCATTATGTTAATATAATATTATGCTATTAACCAATGTTAATGTTATACTTTCTAAAAATATTTTTTGCGTTCTCAAGTCTATCTTTTGATAATGGAGGCAGGCCTTTTAATGGATATTCTTTATTTAGTTTTTCCCATTTTATTATGCCCATTGTGTGATATGGCAATAGTTCAACTTTTTCTACTATATCTTTATAATTAATTAAAAATTTTGCTAAGTTTTCTAAATCTTCGTCATTATCAGTTATTGTTGGGACGATGACATGTCTAATCCAAACCTTTTTATTTATGGATTTTAAATATTCTAAAAAATTTAATGTTATTTCTAAATTGCCGCAGGTTAAGTTGTGATATTTCGTCTTATCTATTGATTTTATATCTAGTAGAACTAAATCTGTATAATTTAATAGTTCTTTTACTATATCATTCAATTCAAAACCAGCGGTATCTAAAGCAGTTGAAATATTTTCCTTTTTTAATAGTTTAAACAATTCTAAACAATATTCTGCCTGCAATAATGGTTCACCGCCGCTTGCAGTAAAACCGCCATTTTTTATATAATTTTTGTATTTTAAAATATCTTCTAATGTTTCTTGCGGCGTTTGTTTGATATTATAATTGCTAATATCCCAAGTGTCCCTGTTGTGGCAATATTTGCATTGTAGGCCGCAGCCCTGCAGAAATAAGACATATCTTACGCCGGGTCCGTCAACTGTCCCAAAAGTTTCTACTTTATGTATGTATCCTATAGTCATTGATTATGTGTAATGTTAAAAAAACAGTAGCTAAATAGCTACTGTAAAAAATTATAATTCATTTGCATGTTTTGCTAAATATTCAGCAACACTTTGTGGTGTCTCTTTCATGCCTTCCTCTCCTTTTTTCCAATTAGCAGGGCAAACTTCTCCATACTTTTTATGGAATATTACAGCGTCAACCATTCTTAGTGTTTCGTCAATGTTTCTGCCTAAAGGTAAATCATTGATTAATTCATGAACAACTTTGCCATTTTGATCAATTAAGAAAGTTGCTCTAAATGCTAATTTAGCATCTGATAAAACATCATACATTTTTGCAACTTCGCCATTTATATCTGCTGCCATTGGAAATTGTATTTTTCCAACGCCGCCATTTTCAACGGCAGTATTTTTCCAAGCGTAATGAACAAATTGACTATCTATTGAACAACCAACTACAACAACGCCTTTTTCTTCAAATTCCTTCAATCTATTATTAAAAGCTATAATTTCAGAAGGGCAAACAAAAGTAAAATCTGCAGGCCAAAAAAATAAAACAGCCATTTTACCATTTATATATTCCTTGAAATTAAAATTATCATTTATTGAATTATCAGGCATAACAGCTGATAGTGTAAAATCTGGTGCCTCTTTTCCAACTAAAACTGACATTTTTATAATTCTCTTAATTAAACATATTTATAATTGTATTTTTATAAAATAAATAATCAATAGTTTTTATTTTGTTTTCAATAAAGTTTGTTTTTAAAAAACTTGAAATAAAAAAATAAGAATTTATAATTAAATTCTATGGTGTAGTTTTCTATACCAGGTTTTTTATTATAAATAATATTTTATTACGAATATGCAACGGTTTAAAATTACAAAAGAAGGCTATCAAAAAATAAAGGATGAGCTGAATAATTTAATTACAGTTGAAAGACCAGCTGTTTCGAAGGCTATAGGTGCTGCAATAGAACTTGGGGATTTAAGCGAAAATGAGGAGTATGCAACAGCTAAAGACAAACAAAAAGTTATTGAGGCAATGATATCAGATTTATCTGAAAGATTAGCTAATGCAGAAGTTGTTGACGTAAAAGCTTTTGCTGGTGATACTATAAATTTTGGTGCAAAAGTTAAATTATTAGATTTAAATACAGACAAAGAAATAACATATCAACTATTAAGCGAATTTGAATCCGATATAAGCAAGGGTATATTAGCAATTGAATCTTTAGTTGGAAAAGCATTAGTTGGCAAGAAAGTTGGTGATGAACTTGAAATTAAAACACCTGCCGGAATTAAAGAATACGAAATATTAGATATAAAATATTAAAAATTATGAGCAACATAATAGGAAATTTTAAACAGCCTAAAAAAAATATAAAAACTGCCAAAGGTCGTAAGGTTTCTTCAACTAGATGGTTAGAAAGACAATTAAATGATCCATATGTTGCTTTAGCAAAACAAAAAGGTTATAGATCTAGAGCCAGTTTTAAAATATTAGAAATTGATGAAAAATTTAAAATTTTTAAAAATGGTTTTAAAGTATTAGATTTAGGCTCTGCACCCGGTGGATGGAGTCAGGTTATATCTAAAAAAGTTGGGGAAAATAACATACTAGCCGTTGATATATTAGATATGGCACCGCTAGATGGTGTAAAATTTATTCAACAGGACTTTCTAGCACCAGAGGCCGACTCTAAGATTATGAACGAAATCGGAGGCGAGAAATATGATGTTGTAATGAGTGATATGGCTGCGAATACAACGGGCAACAAAGATATTGATCATCTGCGAACATCAGCATTAGTTGAACAAGCCTTCAATTTTTCGCTTAAAGTTTTAAAAAATAACGGAACTTTTATTGCAAAAGTTTTTCAAGGCGGCACAGAGCCAGAATTATTTAAAATCATGAAACAAAATTTTAAATCAGTAAAACACTTTAAGCCAAATTCTTCTAGAAAAGAATCTGTAGAAATGTATGTCATAGCCCAGGGGTATAAATCCAAGCTTGAAAATAATAATTAATAAATAAAAAAGTTTGAGTAAAATTCTCAAACTAATATTAAAAAAATTAAATATTAAAATTGTGCGGCGTATTACAACGTGCAAGATCTTCTTCAAACTCAAGACATTTTTTAGTAAAATATCCAGAATTTTGTTCAACCACAATATTATCTTCTATATCACTCTCCTGATCAAACGAATTATGCACTTCAATTTTATTGCTAAAACTGCACTCATTGTCTATTTTACTAAAAACAGTATTAATTTTAACGCAATTAACAATCTCTGCATATTCCTCTGTATCAATCTTTGACAAAAATATCTTTCTTTTCATTCAAACAAATTTATT